>NZ_JBHGZU010000021.1:0-87099 GCF_042610415.1 Pseudomonas sp. MD330_10 | reverse complement strand
ATGCCAGTATAGGCATCGGATTTTGATTTCTTGCGGCCAAAGGTCAAGCGAGAAGGCTTAACTGACTGGCATTACCCTCTTGAGGGCCTCTTTTTTTACCGCGGTTTTATATTTTGCCGAGCAACAACAGCACCAGCAGTACGACCAGTACCACGCCGAGAATACCCGACGGGCCATAACCCCAGTTACGCGAGTGCGGGAACACCGGAAGACCGCCGACTAGCAACAGAATCAGGATGATGATGAGAATGAGGCTCATGGTTTTATTTCCTTATAGGCCTTATGCAAGGACAGGTTATTTAACGGTAGGACCGTACTCTTAGTTACGGGCGCCTTAACAACTCCGACTGTAGTGCTTCACAGAAAATTCCCTGTTTTTTTAAAGCATTTCGATAACCTGGTTATTTCTTTTAAATACGTGGCTAAAACCCTGCTTAGTTGAAAAAGATTGAACTTAGAGAGAGCTGAGGCATCTGACCCGGCCGCGGGTTTGCCTGGGGCATTCATCACTCTGATGGTGCGTGGGGCGCGTGGAAACCTTCGCTACACTGCCGATCACTTCTACTGTGAACCACAAGGCTACTTCTTATGCAAAATCGCATGATGATCACTGGTGCCGGCTCCGGCCTGGGTCGCGAAATCGCGCTGCGCTGGGCACGCGAGGGCTGGCAGTTGGCCTTGTCGGATGTCAGCGAGCCCGGCCTGCAGGAAACCCTCAAGCAGGTACGCGAAGCCGGCGGCGATGGTTTCGTGCAGCGTTGCGATGTGCGCGACTACAGCCAGCTCACCGCGTTCGCCCAGGCTTGCGAGGTCAAGCTGGGAGGCATCGATGTGATCGTCAACAACGCCGGGGTGGCTTCCGGTGGGTTCTTCGCCGAGTTGTCGCTGGAAGACTGGGACTGGCAGATCGCAATCAACCTGATGGGGGTGGTCAAGGGTTGCAAGGCGTTCCTGCCGCTGTTGGAGAAGAGCAAGGGGCGCATCATCAACATCGCTTCCATGGCGGCACTGATGCAGGGCCCGGCCATGAGCAACTACAACGTGGCCAAGGCCGGTGTGGTGGCGCTGTCCGAGAGTCTGCTGGTGGAACTCAAGCAGCAGGAGGTCGGTGTGCATGTGGTCTGCCCATCGTTCTTCCAGACCAACCTGTTGGACTCGTTCCGAGGCCCGACGCCGGCCATGAAAGCGCAGGTCGGTAAGTTGCTGGAGAGTTCGCCGATTTCGGCGGCGGATATTGCCGATTACATCTACCAGCGTGTGGCTGAGGGAGAATTCATGATTCTGCCCCACGAGCAAGGGCGGATGGCGTGGGCGTTGAAGCAGAAGAATCCGCAGCTGCTCTACGATGAGATGACCAGTATGGCCGACAAAATGCGCGCCAAAGCACAGGCGACCAAAAGCTGAACTCACCACAAGAACCTCAATTCTCAGGGTAAGTTTTCACCGAAGATGTGCAGCTACCTGTAGCCATAGCGGGGGCAAGCCCCCTCCCACCTTTTGAACTGTGAACACGTCCAACTGTGGGAGGGGGCTTGCCCCCGATGGGTTATGCGTCAGCGTTTGGATTTATGAAAGCGGGGAAAACCCTCTGCATCTTTCACTTAGTCTGTCAGCTAAATTACCAGTTGATGTAGGTCCTGCCTGTTTTAGTGGCAGGGCATTGATGCTTCTACATCGGGCGAGCATGGTCGGGGTCCTGTCATTCTAAAAAGGACAACCGCCATGCTGGTTTTAAGCCGCGCTGTAGGCGAAAGCATTGCCATCGGCGATGAAATCGCCCTGCACATCGTCGAATTGAACGGTAACCAAGTGAAGTTCGGCATCCACGCACCGGCCGGGGTGAATGTTCATCGCGCCGAGGTGCATCAGAAAATCCGCAAACGCCAAGCTGCCGCCACACACCCGGCGGCAGTCCCCAACCCCTGAATAACCTCCGTCAATCGAACAGATGCTTGGGCACGTCGTGCTTGAGCATCAGTTGGCACTGTTCGCTCTCAGGGTCGAACACGATCAGGGCCTGGCCCTTGGTCAGCGCCTGGCGCACACGCAGTACACGGGTTTCCAGGGGCGTGTCGTCACCGTTGTCGGTGCCATCGCGGGTGACGAAGTCTTCGATAAGGCGCGTCAGGGTATCGACTTCAAGTGCATCGTAGGGAATCAGCATACAAGCCTCAGGTGTTGGATCCCGGCGATCCTACTGCGCCGGGACCCCAGTTGCCAGTGTCAGGACTTTTGCCCCACCAGGCTGTCCACCGACGGCACTCGCGTGTCGCTCTCCATTTGCGTTTCGTGCTCGATCTGATGACTGAAGCGGTCCAGTGAGCCCTGGGCCGGTTGCGCATCGCTGGCGAATACCGGCGGGCTGAGGATATACGCACCCAGCAGGCGACTCAGGGCGGCAAGGCTGTCGATATGGGTGCGTTCGTAGCCGTGGGTGGCATCGCAGCCGAATGCCAGCAACGCGGTGCGGATATCGTGGCCGGCGGTCACTGCCGAATGGGCATCGCTGAAGTAATAGCGGAACAGGTCGCGGCGCACCGGCAGTTCGTTATCCGCCGCCAGACGCAGCAGGTGCCGGGACAGGTGGTAGTCGTAGGGCCCGCCGGAATCCTGCATGGCCACGCTCACCGCATGTTCGCTGGAGTGCTGACCGGGGGCGACCGGCGCGATGTCGATACCCACGAATTCACTCACATCCCACGGCAGCGCCGCCGCCGCACCACTGCCGGTTTCCTCAGTGATGGTGAACAGCGGGTGACAGTCGATCAGCAACGGTTCGCCGCTATCGACAATCGCCTTGAGGGCGGCGAGGAGGGCGGCGACGCCGGCTTTGTCATCCAAATGACGGGCGCTGATATGTCCGCTCTCGGTGAACTCGGGCAACGGGTCGAATGCCACGTAGTCACCTACGCTGATGCCCAGTGAATCGCAGTCGGCACGGGTCGCACAGTAGGCGTCCAGGCGCAGTTCGACGTGGTCCCAGCTCACTGGCATCTCATCCACGGCGGTATTGAATGCGTGCCCGGAGGCCATCAGGGGCAACACGCTGCCGCGGATCACGCCGTTGTCGGTGAACAGGCTGACGCGGCTGCCTTCGGCAAAGCGGCTCGACCAGCAGCCCACCGGCGCCAGGGTCAGGCGGCCGTTGTCCTTGATCGCGCGCACGGCGGCGCCGATGGTGTCCAAGTGCGCCGACACTGCGCGGTCCGGGCTGTTTTTCTGACCTTTGAGGGTGGCGCGAATGGTGCCGCGCCGGGTCATTTCAAACGGAATGCCCAGTTCTTCCAGACGCTCGGCCACATACCGCACGATGGTGTCGGTAAAACCGGTAGGGCTGGGAATGGCGAGCATTTCCAGCAGGACTTTTTGCAGGTAGTTGAGATCCGGTTCGGGAATGGTTCGGGTCATAAGAACTCCTGATGATTTAACACGGTGGTGGAGTGGGCTGACTTGCCCGACACGCCTGCTCAACCGAGCAGGCCGTCACCACAGAAAGCCAGTGCGCCAGCGGCTATAGAGCGCTGGGCTGGCTATGGGGAAATAACAGATCCACGAATTTTTCCGCCGTTGGCTGCGGCTCGTGGTTGGCCAAGCCGGCCCGTTCGTTGGCTTCGATAAACACGTACTCGGGTTGATCGGCGGCGTGCACCATCAGGTCCAGGCCGACCATGGGGATGTCCAGGGCCCGGGCGGCGCGCACGGCGGCGTCCACCAGCGTGGGGTGCAGGATCGCGGTGACGTCCTCCAGGCAACCGCCGGTGTGCAGGTTGGCGGTGCGACGCACAGCCAGGGTTTTGCCGCGTGGCAGGATGCTGCTGTAGTCATAGCCGGCGGCGGCGAGGGTACGCTCGGTTTCGGCGTCCAATGGGATCTTGCTTTCGCCGTCGGTGGCGGCCTGGCGGCGTCGGCTCTGGGCTTCGATCAGCGCGCCGATGGAATGCTGACCATCGCCGGTGACTTCAGCAGGGCGCCGGATCGCGGCGGCGACCACTTCGAAGCCGATCACCAGAATGCGCAGGTCCAAGCCCTCGTGGAAGCTCTCCAACAGCACACGACTGTCGAACTGCCGCGCCGCCTCGATGGCCTGCTGCACCTCTTCGATGGTTTGCAGATCCACGGCCACGCCCTGGCCTTGCTCGCCGTCGAGGGGCTTGACCACGACGCGCTGATGTTCGTCGAGAAATTCCAGATTGTCGTCGGCGCTGCCCGCCAACTGCTGGGACGGCACATTCAACCCGGCCGCCTTGAAGGCTTTGTGGGTCAGACTCTTGTCCTGGCACAGGGTCATGCTGATGGCGCTGGTCAGGTCGCTCAGCGACTCGCGGCAGCGCACGCGGCGCCCGCCGTGGCTGAGGGTGAAGAGGCCCGCGTCGGCATCGTCCACCTGCACATCGATGCCGCGGCGATGGGCCTCTTCGACGATGATCCGCGCATAGGGGTTGAACTCCGCTTGCGGACCGGGGCCGAGAAACAGCGGCTGGTTGATGCCGTTCTTGCGCTTGATCGCAAACGTGGTCAGCGCGCGAAAACCCAGCTTGGCGTAGAGGTTCTTGGCCTGGCGGTTATCGTGCAGCACCGACAGGTCAAGGTAGCTCAGGCCACGGCTCATAAAGTGTTCGACCAAGTGGCGCACCAGCACTTCGCCCACGCCGGGGCGGGTGCACTGCGGGTCGACCGCCAGGCACCAGAGGCTGCAACCGTTTTCAGGGTCGTGGAAGGCTTTTTGATGATTCAGGCCCATCACACTGCCGATCACCGCGCCGCTGTCTTCATCTTCAGCCAGCCAGTAGACCGGGCCGCCCTGATGACGCGGGGTGAGGCGTTCAGCGTCCACCGGCAACATGCCGCGGCCTTGATACAAACGGTTGACCGCCTGCCAATCGGCCTCGCTCTGTACGCGACGAATACGAAACCCGCGAAACACACGAGTGGCCGGGCGGTAATCGCTGAACCACAGACGCAAGGTGTCGGACGGGTCGAGGAATAATTGCTGCGGGTCGATCCCCAGAATCTGCTGGGGCGCGGCCACATACAGCGCGATATCGCGCTCGCCCGGCTGCTCCTTGAGCAGTTCCTGGGCCAGGCTGGACGGGTCTGGGAAGGTGTGACCGATCAATAAGCGGCCCCAGCCGCAGTGCACGGCAATCGGCTCGGCGGCCAGGGGGCTGCCATCTTCGGCCAGACGGGCTTGCAGGCGCTCATAGGTCGGCGTCTGGCCCTTCAGCAAACGTTGGCTGTAAGCCGCGGCGTGAGGTTTCATCAATCAGATTCCTTGTTCGCTGAGCCACAGGTTCAGCGCCGCCAGTTGCCACAGTTTGGAGCCGCGCAGCGGGGTCAATTGGCCTTGAGGGTCGGTCAGCAGACGATCGAGCATGGCCGGGTTGAACAGGCCGCGGTCTTGACTCGGGTCCAGCAGCAGTTCGCGGACCCAATTCAAGGTGTCGCCCTGCAAGTGCTTGAGGCCGGGCACGGGGAAGTAGCCCTTCTTGCGGTCGATGACTTCGCTGGGGATCACTCGGCGCGCGGCTTCTTTCAGCACTTGCTTGCCGCCATCGGGCAGTTTGAACTTACCTGGCACACGGGCCGAGAGTTCCACCAGGCGGTAGTCGAGGAAGGGCGTGCGCGCTTCCAGGCCCCAGGCCATGGTCATGTTGTCGACGCGTTTGACTGGGTCGTCCACCAGCATCACCGTGCTGTCCAGGCGCAGGGCCTTGTCCACTGCGGCATCGGCGCCCGGCATCGCAAAATGCTCGCGCACAAAATCGCCGGCAGCGTCGTTGGCGGTCAGCCACTTGGGCGCGACGGTGGCCGCATAGTCGTCGTAGCTGCGGTCGAAAAAAGCTTCGCGATAGGCTGCGTACGGATCGCTGGCGCCATCGACCTGCGGATACCAGTGGTAACCGGCGAACAATTCGTCGGCGCCCTGGCCGCTCTGCACCACCTTGCAGTGCTTGGCAACTTCTCGCGACAGCAGGTAGAACGCGATGCAGTCGTGGCTGACCATCGGCTCGCTCATGGCGCGGAACGCCGCAGGCAATTGCTCAATGATTTCGCTTTCGGCAATGCGCAATTGGTGATGGCGCGTGCCGTAATGCTTGGCGATCAGGTCCGAATACTGGAACTCGTCGCCGCGCTCGCCGCCGGCATCTTCAAAACCGATGGAAAATGTCGACAGGTCCTGCACGCCGACTTCACGCAACAGCCCCACGAGCATGCTCGAATCCACACCACCGGACAGCAGCACGCCCACATCCACCGCGGCACGTTGGCGGATCGCCACGGCTTCGCGGGTGCTGTCGAGCACACGGTCGGTCCAGTCTTGCAGGGTCAGGTGTTGCTCATCGTCATGGGGACCGTAGGGCAGGGTCCACCAGGTTTTCTGCTCGATGTTGCCCTGGGCGTCGATGCGCATCCAACTGGCCGGAGGCAGCTTCTCGATGCCCGCCAGCAAGGTGCGCGGCGCTGGTACCACCGCGTGGAAATTCAGGTAGTGATTGAGCGCCACCGGATCGAGGATTGGGTTGATATCGCCGCCCTTGAGCAGCGCCGGCAATGCCGAGGCAAAGCGCAGGCGCTGGCCGGTGCGCGACAGGTACAACGGCTTCACGCCAAGGCGGTCGCGGGCGATAAACAGCCGCTGCGCGTCGCGCTCCCAGATGGCGAAGGCAAACATGCCATTGAGCTTTGGCAGCAGGGCTTCGCCCCAGGCGTGATAGCCCTTGAGCAGCACTTCGGTGTCGCCGCCGGAATAGAACGCGTAGCCGAGGGCTTCAAGTTCCTCGCGCAGCTCCGGAAAGTTATAGATCGCGCCGTTGAATGCCAGGGACAGCCCGAGTTGAGCGTCGACCATCGGCTGGGCGGAGCCATCCGACAGGTCCATGATTTTCAGGCGGCGATGGCCCAGGGCAATCGGCCCTTGGGCATGGAAGCCCCACGCGTCAGGGCCGCGTGGCGCCAAATGATGGGTGATGCGCTCAACCGCAGCCAGGTCGGCAGGTTGGGCATCGAAACGTAACTCACCAGCTAATCCGCACATAAATTCCTTACCGGTTTTTCCGTTGGGGAGGGATAGAAGTACCGCGCGCCAAAACGGCGGGTACCCAGAGACTGACCCGAGCAGATTGTGGGAGTTTTAGAACAATACGTTATAAGGCAATGGGCCTTGTCGGCCCACGCGGCCTTGATTGGCCGCGCGGTGGGGGTGGCAGCTCAGGGTGGCTGGGGTTATGACGCGCCGCTGCCGCGAATCAGCGTGCGCAAGGCGAAACGGTTCGGATGGCAGGCTTCGGCCACGCTGCGCGGCAGTGGCAACGGTTCGTTATCCAGCCAGGCCGCCAGCAGTTCCGCGCACAGCGGCGCCGTGACCAAACCGCGCGAGCCATGGCCGCTGTTGATGTACAGACCGTCGAGCCACGGGCAGGCAGTGGCGGGGATCTGGCGTGCATCCTTGCGCAGGGCGGCGTAGGCCTGGTCGAACGCGTCGCGCTCGGCCAGTGGCCCGACGATCGGCAGGTAGTCGGGGCTGGTGCAACGGAACGCGGCGCGGCCTTGCAGCTGTTCGACGGGCAGTTGGTCGGCGTGCAGGCGCTGCGTGAGGTCTTCGGAGATCTCCCGCAGCATGTCCAGGTTGCCCAGGTGTTCGGCCTGCGTCGGCGCCAGGTCGTCGCTCTTGAAATCGAAGCTGGCTCCCAGGGTGTGCTCGCCCAAACGCGGTGGAGCCACGTAGCCCTCGGCGCAGACCACGGTGGCCAGGGCTTGGCTGGCGACGGTCTGCGGCAAGCGGGTGATTTGCCCGCGAATGCGTTTGAGCGGCAGTTCGGCGCTGGCCGGGAAACGCTTGATTTCGGCGGCGCCGGCCAGCACCACCACGCTGGCGCTGGCCAATACGGTGTCGCCGTCGAGGGCCTGCCACTGGCCTTGGACCTGTTGCAGCGCCAGCACGTCACGGTGTTGTAACACCTCGATCAACGGGTGCCGCGCCTGCCATTCGCACAGCGCCGGCGGGTGGACCCAGCCGCCTTCGGGGAAAAACAACCCACCGTGTTCCAATGCCACCCCGGCCCGGGCCTGGGCCTGGGCCGGGTCCAATACATGCAGCAACGTCGGGCTGAACGCCGCTGCCAGTTGGGCCTGGCGTTCGGCTTCCTTGGCGTTGAAGGCCAGTTGCAGTACGCCGCAGCCGTCCCAGTCGACGCTACGGTGCAGGTGTTCGAGCAGGCGCCGGGTGTGGCCGAACCCGCTGAGGATCAACTGCGACAACGCGGTGCCGTGGGCCGATAACTTGAGGTACAGCACACCCTGGGGATTGCCCGAGGCTTCCTCGGCCAGGCCCGCGTGGCGCTCCAGCAATTGCACGCGCCAACCGCGCGCGGCGAGGCTGGCGGCGGTGGTGCAACCGGCCAGGCCGCCGCCGATCACCAACGCGCTGCGTTCGCCGTGGACCGGCGCGGGGCGCGCGAACCAGGGTTTGATCGGTGCTGGCGCCGCTGTGTCGGCCGGCCAGCCGAGAAACTCGCCGCGCAGGATCTCCCATTTATGCCCGATACCTGGCGTGCGTTTCATCTTGAACCCGGCGGCATTGATCAAGCGTCGCACCCAGCCGGTGCTGGTGAAGGTGCTGATGGTCGAGCCAGGGGCCGCCAGCCGCGCCAGTTCGGCGAACAGCTCGGCGGTCCACATGTCGGGGTTCTTGGCCGGGGCGAACCCGTCGAGAAACCACGCGTCGACCTGGGCGTCCAGTTGCGGCAATTGCTCCATGGCATCGCCGATCAGCAGGGTCAAGGTCACGCGGCCGCTGTCCAGCAGCAGTCGTTGAAAACCGGGATGGATGGCGTGGTACTGCGCCAGCAAACGCGCGGCGAACGGTTGCAGCTGCGGCCAGAGGGCAAGGGCGCGTTGCAGGTCGGCGTGGGTGAGGGGGTATTTTTCCACGCTGATAAAGTGCATGCGCGCGTCGGCGCAGGCGTGCTGCTCGAACAACTGCCAGGTGCAGAGAAAATTCAAGCCGGTGCCGAAGCCGGTTTCACCGATGACCAGGCGCTCCCCCGGTTTGAGGGCGGCGAAGCGTTCGCGCAGGCGGTTCTGTTCCAGAAACACGTAGCGGGTTTCTTCCAGGCCCGATTGGTCGGAGAAATATACGTCGTCGAACACCCGCGAATGCGGGCGACCTTCTGCGTCCCAGTCGAGCTGGGCATTGGGCGATACGGAGGTCATGGGCGGCTCATAACTAAGCAGGCGAAAGCAAGGCGGCCATTCTAGCCGATCAACCCCATTTGAATTGACCCACGGCAAGGGCGCGTTGAATTTCCTTCCGCACGGCGTTGCCCAATCCGCTAGTCTTGCTCACTTCTGGAACGGAGCCGCCCATGTTCGAATCTGCCGAAATCGGTCGCGCCATCGACAAAGCCACCTACGACGCCGAAGTCCCGGCCCTGCGCGAAGCCTTGCTGGAGGTGCAGTACGAACTGCACCAGCAAAAACGCTTCCCGGTAATCGTGCTGATCAACGGCATAGAAGGGGCGGGCAAGGGTGAAACGGTCAAGTTGCTCAACGAGTGGATGGACCCGCGCCTGATCGAGGTGCGCACCTTCGATCAGCAGACCGACGAAGAATTGGCGCGCCCACCGGCCTGGCGCTACTGGCGCCAACTGCCTGCCAAGGGCCGCATGGGGGTGTTTTTCGGCAACTGGTACAGCCAGATGCTGCAAGGCCGCGTACACGGCCAGATCAAGAATGCCCGGCTCGACCAGGCCATCGCCGGCGCCGAACGTTTGGAAAAAATGCTCTGCGACGAAGGCGCGCTGATCTTCAAGTTCTGGTTCCACCTTTCCAAGAAGCAAATGAAGGCGCGGCTCAAGGCCCTGGCCGACGACCCGCTGCACAGCTGGCGCATCAGCCCGCTGGACTGGCAACAGTCCCAAACCTACGACAAGTTCGTGCATTTCGGTGAGCGCGTGCTGCGCCGCACCAGCCGCGACTATGCGCCCTGGCATGTGATCGAAGGGGTCGACCCGTATTACCGTGGCCTGACCGTGGGCAAGATCCTCCTCGAAGGCTTGCAAAACGCTCTGAAAATGGCCAAGGCCAGGAGCAGCGGCATGAACCCCGCGCCGCTGGTGGCCTCGGTGGACCGCAAGAGCCTGCTCGACAGCCTCGACATGACATTGCGCCTGGACAAAGACGATTACGAAGAACAGCTGATCACCGAGCAGGCGCGCCTCTCTGGTTTGATGCGCGACAAACGCATGCGCAAGCACGCGCTGGTCACGGTGTTCGAAGGCAACGATGCGGCGGGCAAGGGCGGCGCCATCCGTCGCGTGGCGGCGGCGCTGGACCCGCGCCAGTACCACATCGTGCCGATTGCCGCGCCGAGCGAAGACGAACGAGCCCAGCCGTACCTGTGGCGCTTCTGGCAGAAAATCCCGGCGCGCGGCATGTTCACCGTGTTCGACCGCTCATGGTACGGCCGCGTGCTGGTGGAGCGTATCGAAGGCTTCTGCACCTCGGCGGACTGGATGCGCGCCTATGGCGAGATCAACGATTTCGAAGAGCAACTGCGCGATGCCGGGGTGATCGTGGTCAAGTTCTGGCTGGCCATCGACAAGGACACCCAACTGGAGCGCTTCCAGGCGCGTGAGTCGATCCCATTCAAACGCTTCAAAATCACCGAAGACGACTGGCGCAACCGCGACAAGTGGGACGACTACCGCACCGCCGTGGGCGATATGGTCGACCGCACCAGCACCGAAGTGTCGGCGTGGACATTGGTGGAGGCCAATGACAAGCGCTGGGCGCGGGTCAAGGTGCTGCGCACCATCAACCGCGCGTTGGAGGAAGCGTTCGCCCAGTCCGAAAAGCACGATAAAAAGACCAAAAAATAATCCCCTTGTATGACAGACCGGACTGTCGTGGTGAAGGGACCTGTCGTGGTGAGGGGCCCTGTATGGTGAGGGGCTTGCTGTGGAGAAGGGGGCTGTTGTTGTGAGGAGCCAGTTATGGTGAGCAGGTTTTTTGTGGTGAGCAGGCTTGCCCTGCGCTGGGCTGCGCAGCGGCCCCAATCCTTGGAATACGGTGTCAGCTGATCCTCCGAGGTGCCTGGTTTTGGGGCTGCTTCGCAGCCCAGCGCGGGCGGTGCGACGATTCGACAAGCCCGCTCACCACAACTGGCCCCCTCACCACAATAAGTCTATCCACGCCAAAATTCCCTTCACCATAAAACCTGGCTCATCACCTCCCCAGCGCCCCCGCCGAGCCATGCTTTTGCATACGCCGGATGAATGATCATCGCGGTCGGGCAGGCGCGGATCTATCCTCGATCCATCTCCCAACAATGACAAGATCGAGGTAGCCCATGCGTGAAGTAGTGATCGTCGACAGCGTGCGAACCGGCCTGGCCAAGTCCTTTCGCGGCAAGTTCAACCAGACCCGTCCCGATGACATGGCGGCCCATTGCGTCAACGCGCTGCTGAGCCGCAACGGCCTCGACCCGGCCAGTGTGGAAGACTGCATCGTCGGTGCCGGTTCCAACGAGGGCGCCCAGGGCTACAACATCGGGCGCAATGTGGCGGTGCTCTCGCAATTGGGCACCGGCACGGCGGGCATGACCCTCAACCGCTTCTGTTCCTCGGGGTTGCAGGCGATCGCGATCGCGGCCAACCAGATCGCTTCCGGCTGCAGCGACATCATCGTTGCCGGCGGCGTGGAGTCCATCAGCCTGACCATGAAAAGCGTCAACACCGATAACCTGATCAACCCGCTGCTCAAGGAGCAAGTGCCGGGCATCTACTTCCCCATGGGCCAGACCGCCGAGATCGTCGCACGGCGCTACCACGTCAGCCGCGAAGCCCAGGACCTCTACGCCCTGCAAAGCCAGCAACGCACGGCCCAGGCCCAGGCGGACGGCTTGTTCGACGATGAAATCGTGGCCATGGCGGTCAAGTACAAAGTCGAAGACAAAAACACCGGTGCGGTGCAGATCCTTGACGGCGTGGTCGACCGTGACGACTGCAACCGTCCCGACACCACTCTGGAGAGCCTGGCCGGGTTGAAACCGGTATTTGCCGAAGACGGTTCGGTGACGGCGGGCAACTCCTCGCAACTCTCCGACGGTGCCTCGATGACCCTGGTGATGAGCCTGGACAAGGCCCTGGAGCTGGGGCTCAAGCCCAAGGCGTTTTTCCGCGGCTTCGCCGTCGCCGGTTGCGAACCGGACGAAATGGGCATCGGCCCGGTGTTCTCGGTGCCCAAGTTGCTCAAGGCCAAGGGCCTGCAAGTGGCGGACATCGACCTGTGGGAACTCAATGAGGCGTTCGCTTCGCAGTGCCTGTACGCACGGGATCGCCTGGAAATCGATAACGCCAAATACAACGTCAACGGTGGATCGATCTCCATCGGTCATCCGTTCGGCATGACAGGCTCGCGGCAAGTGGGGCATCTGGTGCGTGAGCTGCAACGGCGCAACCTGCGTTACGGCATCGTCACGATGTGCGTGGGCGGCGGCATGGGCGCCACCGGCTTGTTCGAAGCCGTGCGCTAAGCCACAGGTGGGAGGGGCGAGACCTCTCCCACTGTTAAACAGCACCGTATCCCTATGCGTGCGCTTGCCCCTAGAATGGCCGCTCCTCCACCTCTGGCATTTTTTGGGGCACTCATGCATATCTCTTCCGGCCGCTGGGTCTACGGTTTCTTCCTGACCCTGCTGACCGCGCTGCTCTGGGGCATTTTGCCGATCAAACTCAAGCAAGTATTGCAAGTGATGGACCCGATCACGGTGACCTGGTTTCGCCTGACGGTGGCCGGCAGTTGCCTGTTTGTTTACCTGGCCGCCACCAAGCGCTTGCCCAGTCGCAAGGTGTTGGGCCCCAAGGGCGGTTGGCTGGTGGCCATGGCGGTGTGCGGCCTGGTGGGCAACTACGTGTTGTATTTGGTGGGCCTCAAGCTGCTCAGCCCCGGCACGGCGCAATTAGTGGTGCAGATGGGTCCGATCTTTCTGATGATCGCCAGTGTGTTTGTGTTCAAAGAACGCTTCAGCCTGGGCCAGGTGATTGGCCTGGTGGTGCTGATCGTCGGGTTCGGGCTGTTCTTCAACCAGCGGCTGACGGAGTTGCTTACCTCCCTCGGCGCCTATACCGCCGGTGTACTGACGGTGCTGCTCGCCACCTCCATCTGGGTGTTCTACGCACTGGGCCAAAAGCAGTTGCTCACGGTGTGGAACTCGTTGCAGGTGATGATGGTGATTTACCTCTGCTGCGCCGTGCTGCTGACCCCCTGGGCGCATCCGCTGGAAGCCCTGCAACTGAGCCCGCTGCAAGGCTGGCTGCTGCTGGCGTGCTGCATGAACACCCTGGTGGCATATGGCGCGTTCGCAGAAGCCCTGGCCCATTGGGAGGCGTCGCGGGTCAGCGCGACCCTGGCGCTCACGCCCTTGGTGACCTTCGTCGCGGTGGCGCTGGCGGCGTGGCTGTGGCCCGACTATGTGCAGGCCGAAGAGATCAACGCCCTCGGCTATTTCGGCGCGGTGGTGGTGGTATTGGGCTCGGCGGCGGTTGCCCTGGCGCCGTCCTTGTTCGCCGGGCTCAAGGCCCGGCGATTGCGCATGGCGCCTTAATGCCCCGCCTCCAGCATGTTTTCCGGGCGCACCCACTGGTCGAACTCGGCGTCGGTGAGGTAGCCCAGGTCCAGCGCCGCTTGCCGTAGCGTCAGGCCCTCGGCGTACGCTTTCTTGGCGATCTGCGCCGACTTGTCGTAGCCGATATGCGGGTTGAGCGCAGTAACCAGCATCAAACCGCGTTCCAGGTGCTCGGCCATCTGCCCAGCATCCGGTTCAAGCCCGGCGATGCAATGCTCCTGGAAGTTGTTGCAGCCATCGGCCAGCAGGCGGATCGATTCGAGCAGGTTGTGGATGATCACCGGCTTGTACACGTTCAACTGCAAGTGCCCTTGGCTTGCTGCGATGCCGATGGTCACGTCGTTGCCCAGCACCTGGCACGCCAGCATCGACAACGCTTCGCACTGAGTGGGGTTGACCTTGCCCGGCATGATCGAACTGCCCGGTTCGTTGGCCGGCAGTTTCACCTCGGCCAGCCCGGCGCGCGGGCCGGAGCCCAGCAGGCGCAGGTCGTTGGCAATTTTCATCAGCGCCACGGCCAGGGTTTTCAGCGCACCGTGCAAGGTCACCAGCGGCTCGTGGCCGGACAGCGCGGCAAACTTGTTGGGCGCGGTAACGAATGGCAACCCGGACAGCGCCGCCAGCTCGGAAGCCATTGCCTCGCCGAAACCCTGAGGGGAATTGAGCCCGGTGCCCACCGCCGTACCGCCCTGGGCCAGCTCGCACACGGCGGGCAGGGCGCTGCGGATAGCTCTTTCGGCATAGTCGAGCTGGGCGATGAACGCCGAGATTTCCTGACCGAAGGTGATCGGCGTGGCGTCCATCATATGGGTGCGGCCGGTCTTCACCAGGTTCATATGCCGCGCCGAGAGTTCCGCCAAGCCGCCGGACAGGTAGGTGATCGCCGGTAACAGTTGTTGATGCACCGCCTGCACGGTGGCGATGCTCATGGCTGTGGGGAAGCAGTCGTTGGAGCTTTGCGAGCGGTTCACATGGTCGTTGGGGTGGACCGGGCTCTTGCCGCCACGGGTCTTGCCGGACAGCTCGTTAGCGCGGCCGGCGATGACTTCGTTAGCGTTCATGTTGCTCTGGGTGCCGCTGCCGGTCTGCCACACCACCAGGGGGAATTGATCGTCGTGTTGACCGTCGAGCACCTCATCGGCGGCCTGTTCGATCAGGCGCGCGATGTCGGCGGGCAAGTCGCCATTGCGGTCGTTGACCCGCGCCGCGGCTTTCTTGATCAGGGCCAGGGCATGTAGAACCGCCAGGGGCATGCGTTGCTCGCCAATCGCGAAATTGACCAGCGAGCGCTGGGTCTGCGCACCCCAGTAGGCGTCATCAGGCACCTCTACGTCGCCCAGGCTGTCGGTTTCGATACGGCTCATCGTGCATCCTCCTTATCCAGTCGAGAGAGGTCAGTTTAGGCCCTGGGCACGCAGATGGGTTCCACAAACTTTCTTCACTGCGTCTGCGCCCCGCAAAACCAGGGCTGACAAGGGGTGGGGTTGAGCCGCGAGGTTTTTTAGGCGCAGAATGGTCGCCCTTGGGGTTTTACCTCGCCAGCTAGAAAGGAAACTCGATGACTCGTCTTCGTGCCATCTGTACCGCGGTTGCTCTGGTTTGCGCCAGCGGCCAGGTTTTTGCCGATACCGCCAGCCACAACGCCAGTGCCGAAGCCTTCCTGACCCTGGCCCATGCCGACAAGCTGGGTACCCCGGTGTACATGCAAGTGCAGCAAATGTTCGCCCAGCGTTTCGAGCAGACCAAGGCGCCCGCCGCCAAGCAATCGGTGCTCGACAGCTACCAGGCCAAGGCCAATGCCGCCCTGGACCAGGCCATCGGTTGGCCGAAGCTGAAACCGGACATGGTCAAGCTTTACACCACCAATTTCAGCGAATCCGAACTCAAGGACCTGGTCGCGTTCTACCAGTCGCCGTTGGGTAAGAAAGTCCTGGAGAAAATGCCGCAGCTGACCCAGCAATCGGCTCAGATGACCCAGGCCAAACTGGAAAGCGCCGTACCGGTGGTCAACAAGCTGTTGGAAGACATGACCAACGAGCTGACCCCAAAAGCCGCACCGGCCAAGAAGAAGTAAGCAGCAATGACTATGCAACAGCGTATCGAAACGGCGCTTGCCGCCCTGGCCCCGGATCACCTGAGCGTGCTGGACGAAAGCCATATGCACAGCCGTGGGTTGCAGACCCACTTCAAGGCCGTGTTGGTCAGCCAGCAGTTCGCCGGGCTTAACCGCGTCAAGCGCCATCAAAAGGTCTACGCCACATTGGGTGACCTGATGAGCGAGTTTCATGCGCTGGCGCTGCACACCTACACGCCCGAAGAATGGGCGACCATCGACGCAGCGCCGGCCTCGCCGACCTGCGCTGGCGGGCACGCGTAATGTGGCGGGCTTCAACCGGTGTTGACCGGTTGAAGCCCACATACCCGGCTACCGCCGCTCCCCGTTCAGGCTCCCTAGGCTCAGGTGACCATTGTGTCCTTGGAGTCATGAGTCATGCCTGCTTCACTTCATCGCAATACCCCCTCGCTGACGGCGTTCGACCCCCGTGGTCTGCCAGTGCGCAACGTCGCTTACCACCGTGCCAGTGCCGAGGATGCGCCCACGCCCCGCGTGCGACGTGCTGTCCACAGTGCTAACGGTTTTGTGCTGGAGCAGTGGGACCCGCGCCTGCAAACCCAACCCAACCAACGTTATCTCTACAGCCTGTCCGGCGCGGTAGTGCGTTGTCAGGACGTGGACGCCGGCCTGCGCCTGCTGCTGGCCGCGCCGTCCGGGCAGGTAGTGCAGGCGTGGGATGGGCGCGGCGCCCATCAGCAGCATGAGTACGATGCGCTGCTGCGCCCGGTGGCGGTGTTCGAGCAAGCCGCCACGGATGCGCAACCGCGTTGTGTCGAGCGGCTGGTCTACGCCGCGCCTACCGAAGAACATCGCGCCTTGAACCGCAATGGCCGCCTGCTGCGGCATGCCGACCCGGCGGGCACCCAGGTGTTTGACGCGTACGGGATGGGGGGCCAGGTGCTCAGCCAGACCCGGCGTTTTTGCCAGCTCGGCGCTGACGTCGACTGGCCCCAGGCCGCCGCCGCCCAGGATGGGTTACTGCAAAACCGGGCCTACACCACGCGTTGGCGGTTCGATGCGTTGGGTGCCACGCTGGAGCAGATCGACGCCAGGGGCAATAGCCGGCAGTTCCTGTATGGCGCCGACGGGCAATTGCAAACAAGCAGTCTCAGTTTCAAGGACGGCACGCGCAAAGCCTTGATCAAGCGCTGCGTTTATAACGCCGCCGGCCAAGTGGAATC
Source organism: Pseudomonas sp. MD330_10 (assembly GCF_042610415.1). NCBI lineage: Bacteria > Pseudomonadati > Pseudomonadota > Gammaproteobacteria > Pseudomonadales > Pseudomonadaceae > Pseudomonas > Pseudomonas sp. MD330_10. The sequence goes on along the minus strand of NZ_JBHGZU010000021.1, from coordinate 70,175 downwards.
GGCGCTGCTGGGCAACGGGGTGAGCCGCCAGGCGCACTACGGCGTCGAGGATGGCCGCTTGCAACGCTTGACCGCGCAGCGCGCGGGGGAGACTTCGGCGCTTTTGCAGGACCTGCGCTACGCCTACGACCCGGTCGGTAACGTGGTCAGCCTGCTGGATCAGGCGCAACCGACGCAGTGGGACAGCAATACTCAAATCGAGGCCTCCAGTCACTATGCCTACGATTCGCTGTACCAGTTGATCCAGGCCACGGGGCGTGAAAGCGCGGTGGCGAGCATCGGCCCAGGTTTGCCGGCGCAAGTGTCTTTCGGCGCGACCGACAGCGGCCTGTGGCGCAATTACACCCAGCGCTATGAGTACGACGCCGCCGGCAACCTGACCCGGTTGCGCCATGCGCCATCGACGGGCAGCGGTTACACACGCACCCTGCGGGTGGCGGATAACAGCAACCGCGGGCTGCGCGACGAAAGGTCGGCCCAGGGTTTTGATGCCAATGGCAACCAGCAATGGTTGGCGCGGGGCCAGCCGATGCATTGGAACGTGCGTAACCAATTGGCCAAGGTCACCCTCGTGCAACGCGAGGCCGAGCCCGACGATGAAGAAACCTACGTCTATGCCAGCGATGGTCAGCGCGCCCTCAAGCTTATCCATCGCCAAGTCGCCGGGCAGCGGCAAACGGCGCGAGTCTATTACTTGCCGGGCCTGGAGGTCCGCCACAGCCCGTCCCGACAGTTGAATGTGCTGCGCGTCGAGGCGGGGCCGTGCGCGGTCGAGGTGCTGCAATGGGAGCAGGGGCCGGAGGCGGGCGCCGGCCATGAAGCGTTGCGCTTTTGCCTGACGGACCATCAATCCAGCCATACGCTGGAGCTGGACGAACAGGCGCAGTTGCTCAGCCAGGAGAGCTATTTCCCGTTTGGCGGCACGGCGTGGTGGGCGTCGCGCAATGCCTTGGAGGGGCACGAGAAAAGCCGGCGTTATTGCGGCAAAGAGCGCGATGCCAGCGGTTTGTACTATTACGGTTTTCGCTACTACGCGCCGTGGTTGCAGCGCTGGATCAACCCCGACCCGGCGGGCGCTGGCGACGGCTCGAACCCCTACCTGATGGCCAATAACAACCCCGTTACGTTTGTCGATGTGATGGGCCTTCAGCCGGCCGCCGCGGAAACCACACGCATAGTGGGCGGGCTGATCATCCTGTTGCTGTTTGCCTTGATGGGGCTGAGTGCCGGAACGTTGCACGGCGACGCGGCCAGCGGCGCAGCCGTGGGCGCGCTGATCGGAGGGCTGTTGTTCGGCGCCAGTCGTCTGCGCGGTTACCGTGAAATGCAACCCCAGGCCATGGCCAGGGCAGATGAGGAGGCCGAGCAACAGTTCGCCCGGTCGGTCACGGAACTGGCCCTCGACTTGGCCCAGCAGGCGGGTTTGAGCCACCAAGAAACAGAGCGGCTGGTCAACTTCGCGTATGAGCGCCGCCATGGTGAAGAGGGCGTTTCGATTTATTTGTCTGTGAAGGACGACCGCGTATTGGGTTATGTGGGGCCGGTGGATAGAACGAGACGGGTCGATACCTTGCTGACGGATACGCGTAACCCCGGCCCCGAGATGAGACGCATGGGGTTCAGCACCCTCGTGTTGCGTGGCCCCGCTCGGGCGTTGTCCCCCACTGGCGCTGCGCAAGGGGTGGCCGGCACCTTCGAGGTCGTCGCCACGACGCAGACGGCGAGCGGCGGGCGTGCGCGCCGAGGCCGACAGTCCAGCGCCGCAGTGCCGGGCATGGCGCCTTCGGGCAGCTCTGCCGCGCTGCCGGTGATGCGCATCGACAGCGCATCCGTGGCCGATATCGACCCCCGTAGCCGTGCCGGGCGCAGCATTGCCCTGACCCTCAGCCACCTGCGCGAACGTCGGTTTGGCGCGATTCACTGGCATCAGCACGACGATCGCCTGTGGTCGGCGGACCTGCACGGTTATGCCGCGACGCGCGGGCGTGGCGCCTACCGTTTGATGTTCAGGCACTTGGGCGGCAGCCACTATCGCGTGGAAGGCGTGCGTCAGCCGCACCGGCGCTGACGCCAGGCGTGGCTGCCAAGGACTTGTTCGGTCCCCTGGCAGCCGCGCGGCTCACGACTCGGCGGTGTCGTTTTCATCCTCGCTGACCGTGTACCAGGCCCAATAGCTGCTGCGCGTGAGCGAACCGTTGGCGTTGAGCGTGCGCACCAGGCGGCCTGTTGCATCGTAGACGTGCTGGTCGCATACGCCGAAGTTGCGCAGTGACGCGTCGTCGATAAAACCAGGCCGGTCGGCGAAATACGGCCGGTATACGCGGATGGGCAAACCTCGCGGGTTGTATTCCACCCGTTCACTCACGCGCCAGCGCGAATCGGCGCTGACCTGCTGGAGGCGCTGGTTTTCCACGATCAATGTGCCGTCCGCCGCCACGGCGTAGGCAAGGCCGGGCTCGGTCTTCTGCTTGCTTTGTAATGCGCGACCCCAGCCGTCCCAATGGGTCAGCCGTTGGTGAATCTGCCTGGCTTGATCGTCGGGGTAACGATCGGCCTGCAGCATCAGGCAATGCACCGGCTCGCGCTGCGCCTGGTTGATCAAGCGGTACAGGGCCTGCTGTTCCTGGCTGGCGGCCGCGCCGATCTTTTTCAGACGCAGCCGGGCGGTGGCGCGGATCTGCCCGCCCGGCAGCAGGTAGTTCTGGCTCACCCATGATGGGCGCAGGTCGGCCTGGGCAACGGTGCCCATCCAACTGAATGGCGCATACACCCAGGCACTGGCGGCGCCGCCGAGTAAGGTCTCGGGCTTTTGGATCACCTGGGCCATCGGCAGCGCCTGCGTATGGCCGAGGGAGGACAACGACGCAAAGCCCACAGCTTTGCCAGCCTCCTGTCCGTGAATACTGCTGACCATTGCCCGCCCGAAGCCGTCATAGCGCACCTCCTGCTGTGTGCCGTTGGGGTCCACCACCTTGACCGGCAGCAGCAGGCGGTAATCGTAAGTGGCCTGGGTCACGCAACCGTCTGCTTGGGTGATCTGGTTGACGTGACACCAATAGGGGTCGTAATCCAGCGTGGTTTCGCCCGCATCCTCGGTCAGGCGCCAACTGCGCAGGCGGTAAAAGCGTTTGGCACTCAGGTAGCGGGGGAACTGCCGGCGTACCGACCACACGCGCGGTGGCGCACTTCGTTCCGCCGCGTTGGCGAAAAAAAACACCGCCATGGGCTGGTAGCCCAGGTCCTGCAATTGGCTGTCGGTGTCCCAAGTCGGCTGGCCCGGCAGGCTGGGGATCTGCCTGTACGCAGCCAGGGCTTGGGGATCGAGTTCGGCGGTTTCCAGGTAGTCGCTGAGGGCTTGGAACGTGGCGCCCCCCGGCGCGAGGGTTTTGCCCTTGCCGCCCGGCTCGCGGTAGTGCTGTACCGACAAGCCACTGAGTTCACGCGGTGCTTGCGGCCCCAGCGGCCCGCTGTGGCGGTCGATAAAGCGTTCATAGCGCACGGCCGCATCCGTGAGGCCGTGCGCCGCTTCGCCCTTGGGCAAAGTCCAGGTATTGGTGCGATGGCGATAGGGCAGGGCCAGGCGCCATTGATCCGGTTGATCGTGATGAATCCACTGGCTCAGGGTTTCGCTCAGGTAATAACGCTGTTGCGCGCTGTCGTGGGTATCCCGCCACCATTGTTGGGCGTGGGGATCGGTGAGGTGTGCCGGCGGCGTGTCGTCGGCGGTTTTTCGCCGCGCGTGGTGCACCGTGACGCTGTGCACCGGGCAACCATAGGCGTCCCAGCGCAGGTTGAGTTGGTGTTGGCACACCGGATCGTCGCGCACCTGTTCGTAGCGGCACTCCACGTTCTCCAGCCTCAGCGGCAACAGCCGTGCCCAGGGCTGTGCGCCGTGTGCGGGGGCCAGGCGGCGCACCAGATAGCGATGCTGCTGCACGGAAAACGGCACGCCGTCGGCGGCATCCAGCGCAAACAGTTCCTCCCGCAGTGGCAGGCCCCTGAGCGCATAGGCGGCCTCGCGCCGTTCCTGGAGCGTGGGGGCCGTGATCAGGCGGTCTTGGTGGTCGGTGGGCTGCGCCGTGTTGGGCGTGGTGGGCTGCCCGAGTAAGGTCGGGCCCAGGGTGATTTCGTCAGGGTCGTGGGTGCTGTAGCCGTCGCGGGGCATGTCGAGCGCCTGGCCGGTGTGGAACCAGCGCTTGCTCAGCAAACCGCCGACGGGGAGGTCGCTGTCCCGCTGCAGTACCAGGCCGAAGCCGTGGAATGCACGTTCGTCGGCGGCGTAATACGCCTGTCGATAGCTCAAGTGCTGTGTCAGCGTGTTACCGGTGATCTCGTCGTGCTGCATGTGCTGTTTGACCACGTCCAAAGTGAACGGCAACCGACTGACGGCACGCGTTCTGGCGTCCTCAAGCTCCTTTTTCTCGTCCAGCCATTCCTGGGCGCTGCTGCGGTATCTCACCTGGGCCACCGTGCCCAGGTTATTGCACGTATAACGCAGCAGTCCCGGTTTGGCGTCGAAAAAGTCGTAGATCCAGTGACGCGGACGCGGGTGCATGACGCTGATGACCAGGCTGACAAAACCCTGCCCGCGTACATCCGCCAGGCTGACCTGACAGCGTTCGTCGTGCTGCACCCCGGCAGGCCAGGGCAACAGCAACGGCGTGGCGGCGAACCCATTGCCGCTTCGGTTAAGGTAAATGCGCACGGCATCGGGGGTCAGGTACAGCAGGTCGCTGGCGCCGCAGCCGTCCAAGTCGGCGAGCAACACATTGGCCGGGTTGAACGCGCTATGCCGGAACGGCAGCGTGGCCAGCACCCGGCCCTTGCCGAAGCGGCCACGGCCCAGGTTCGGCCAGCACTTGATCTCGTCGTGGCGGATGCGCACCAGGTGCGGCTGACCGCTGCCGAGCACATCGCTGAAGCCCACCCAATCGCTGGGTGATGGGCTCAATGAAGGCAAGTCATCGTCCTCGACCACATGCGCCACCTCGATGCCGGCGGCAAAGCCCTTAGCTTGTTGATGGGCATATAGGCGCACGCTGCGCGGACCCACCAACGCCAGGTCGGCCAAGCCGCTGCCCATCAAGTCGGCGAACACCGCGTCGCGGTGCAGCAACTCCACGGGCAATGCCTCGAAAGGGATAAAACGCGCTTCGTCCGGGTGCGGGTCAAGCCGGAAAAAACCGCGCATGCCCGGTTGCGCCGTAACCCACTCCGGGCGGCCGTCGCCATCCACATCCAGCAACGCCTGGACGCGCGGGCGCGACGGCCCGACTTCCGGTTTGACCGGCAACGTCTGGGCCGGGCCGTAACCGACGGCATCGGCGTCGGCGGCGTCCACGGCCCGCACGGGCGCGCGGTAATACCAAGCGTGGTCAGTGCGGTATACCAACCCCGGCACGCCTTCGCCGTAGAGGTCGAGCAACTGGTATCCATGGCCGGGGAACGCCTCAAACGGTCGATAACGTGTGCTGTCCAGCTTCAATGCGACGCTCTGGTACAGGTATTCCTGGGGCGGTTGATAGCTGAGCGTGCCGTGGGCATCCACCGCCTGCTCGTGGGTGGCCATCAGCTGGGTCAAGCCATTGCGGCCGACGTGATGTTCGAGCAGCAGGCGTTTGACCAACACTGGGTCGGGCCCCATGCCCGGCTCGTCGGGGAACGCGTGAAACATCAGGATTTGTCGACACAGGCGCAACGTGCGCTGTTCAAAACCGTAGGCGTAGCGGGAAAACGGGTCCTGGCGCACGGCCCAGTCAGTGGTCGGCGCATAGGTAGGCACCTGGTCGAAAGCGGCGCTGCGCTGCCCATAGTCGAATACCAGATGAAAGTGCCAGGCTTGGCGCGAGAGGTCGTCGGTCTTGAACAGGTAAGGCGTGGCTTTTTCCCGGGCGCTGACATTGCCGTAATACACACTGTGCAGATAGCGCTGGGCTCGGCTGTCATGGGGGAATGTGCGGGTATCGGTTTCGGCCTGATAGCGATAGCCGATATGTTCGCCGTGAGCATTGAGGCTTTCCTCCAGCAGCCATTGCGCCACATGCGTGGGGTGTTCGGGGTCGGCAATGCGCGCCGCGAGGGTTTTGCCGTACAGGTGCTGGCTGCCGTCGCTGGCCTGCACCCGCCAGAAGCCGGCGGGGTCGAGGGCCGAGTGCCAATGTTCGATGCGCGCGAAGTCGCTTTCCACCCTGGGGAAGTGGCGGGTAACGGTGTAAGTCGTGCCCAGCGCCTGTTGATTGAAGGTGTCGCGCTGGGTCTGCACCGGCGTGCCGTTGGCGTCGCACTCGGGCATCCATGCCTGGGCGTCCGGCCCCAGCAGGGTGTCGGCCTCGGTATAACTCGGCACGGCACGGCGGATGCAACGGGTCACGGCCGCGACGTTGACGTCCCAACCGAAGCCGAACGCACTGTTGCCGGCGTTGCTACGGTAGGTGAGGGCGAGTGCCGGTGCGTAGCCGCGACCGGGGCTGATCGGCAGCGCGATCTCCAGGCGCGCGACACCGTCGGCGCCGACAGGCGCCCAGCCCTTGGCGGCGCCTGGTGGCGTGCCGCTGTTGGGCAGCGCCGGCAGTTGGATAGGTGATGAATTAGCGGGGGTACTCATGCGTCGCTCCTGGCCGGTCGGGCGGTGTAGCGCACATGCACAATGACGTCGGTGATCGATTCCAGCAGGTCTTTTTGGCGTTGCGGATGGGGAAAATCCAGGCGCCAGGAGGACACGGCACCGGTGTATTCGAACGGCAGGTAGCGCGGGTCGTTATCGAAGTCGAGGCTGAACTGGCCGTTGTCGTCCAGCCCCCGCGACAACGCGATCTGCTGGCGCGCGCGCCATTCGGTACGCGGGCCGCCACCGGCGCTATCCACTTCGTTGCGGGTTTGGGTCAGGGTGGCCTTGATGTCCTCGTAGGGCCCCAGGGTGCCGGGCAATGACAGGCTGACCTGCTTGATGCGGCGCAAGGTGTGGCCAGGGTAATCCTCATCGAACAACGCTCTGGTCAGCTCGAAACACAAGGTGCCGTGCTGCACCAGCGCGGCTTTGTGATCGGCCCAGGTCTTGGTGGGCAAGGTGTTCGGGCTTAACTGCGGGACCATCACCCCGCACTCGATCAGGCGATGGCGCAGCGACACGGTTTTGCTGATCTCCAGCTCCCTCGGCGTATGTTGCAGGTACGCCGCATTCATGCGCAGCAGGTTCAACTTCAAGGCTTCGGCGCTCAGCAAGCCGTGGTGGGCCTGGCGCCAACTGTCTGCTGAAAAGAACGTGCGCTGTTCGGCGGTTTCGTACTGCCAGCACGCTTCGGCGGCCAGGCACAGTGATTGGGCGCTGTCATGCAGGGCGTAATAGAAAGTGCCCAACTGTGTATTGAGCCACTCATACAGCTGGGCCCGGGCGGTGCGGGTGCTCAGCAGTTGATAGGTCGACTGGGCCTGGGCCAGGGCCGTCTGGGCACTGCGCAGGTGCAGGCGGGTGGCTTTTTCGTGTTCGGCCTGGGTATGCAGCAAGGCGTCGATCTGCGCCAGTTCCAGGCGCGCTTGTTGCTCGGCATGGGCCCAGTCCTGGGCGCGCCGGTTGAACTGCTCGGTGCGCTCCAGCTCGTTGGCGTTGGCGCGGGCAGCGTTGGCCTCGCCCTGGGCGAACGCCTGATAGCCTTGAAACAACCCCTCAAAACGCATGCCGCCAAAGGCGGTGCCGAAAATGTTCGGCGCCAGCATGGCGGCACCGGCGCCCATGCCGGCGATGGCCACTTTGCGCTCCCAGGCGGCGCTTTCGAGGTACTGCTGGCCGGCGGCGATTTCACCGGCGCTGATGCCTTCGTTGAGCCGCTGGGTCAGGAAGTCCAGGCGCCCCTTGATCACCGCGCGGCTGTGCAGCAAGGCTTGGCGGTTTTTTTCGTCGATCGCCAGCGCCTGGGTATGCTGGGTCACCACCAGGCTGGCCAGCTCCCAAGCCTGCTGTTGTTGCACGTCGAGCAGGTGCGCCTGCTCTTTGCGTTCGATCAGCGCCAGCAGCGTGGCGCCGAACTGCGCCAGGCTGTCGACCGCATTCATGGCGTGCCCGGCTATGACCTGGAAGCGGTAGTGGCCGACTTCCGGGCGCGTCGTCAAAGGTGCCTCGGCGCCACCCATGGCACTGTGCGCCGCCCGCGCGAGCAGCGCGGCAGGCGCTAAAGGCGCGGCGAACAACGACGGGCGCAACGGCTTGCCGGTGATGTCCAAGTGGGTGCGCAAGCCGTGCAGGCGAGCGTCCAGAGTGTCCCAACGCGCCACCTGTTGCGGGCTTAAAGGACGATGCAGGTAGGGGCTGTCCATAAGCCAGGCGCGTTGGCCGAAGGTGACACACTGGCGCGACAACGAGCGCAAGTACTCCGGTTGGTGCTCCAGCGCGCGTATGGCCAGCGCTGCGGTACTGGCCAGGTCACCGAGGGCGCGCGGGGTCCAAGTATCGGCGCGGGTCAGCGTCGGGCGCGTGCCCAGCAGGTGCTGCGCCTGGCGGTACCAGAGCTTGGCTTCGGCCAGGCTGTCGGGGCTTAACTGACGATAGGCCGCGTCGCCGCGGTTGATCAGGATATCCACATTGAGCAAATGCAATGCCTTGCGCAGGTAACGCGGAAAACTCAGGGCCAGCTCATGGGGCTGCTCGGGCTGCATGCAGGCGTAACTCAGCTCCACAGGGGCGGCTGTCAGCGCGCTCAGTGTGCCGGTATGCGGCTGGCGAGGGTTGTATAGCCCGTGCAGCCAACGTTCTGCTTCGGCGTATTGCTGTTGCCGGTTGAGCTGATGGGCGATGGTCCACGGCACGTAGATCAACAGCTCCCGCAGGTACTGGCCGTGCGCTCCGTGGAAGTCCGCCGATTGCGCTGCAACCCCGTCAACCGCTGTGAAACCACAGGCAAGCGGCGGATCAAGCGCGGCCGTGGCGGTCTTGAACAGTTGGCTGGCGAGGCGGCTGTTCAGTGGGATCGCCGGCAGCGACGGTTTGAGGCCCGCGGAAAAGTCGAGGACTTCGAGGCGCTCCCCGCTTTCCTGGCGTAGGGAGCTGATCCGCGGGGAACGGGCCGGTTGGGTAACGCTCAGGGAGTGGCTGAGGGTGCAGGTGACGGCCTTGAGCGCATACCCCAGCACCCGTGCGCCATCCTCTTGGCTCTCCAGGGTAATCACGCCGTGGATCACCGTGACTGCCGAGGACGGTTGCCCACTGGGCAGTTTGATCCGTGTGGTCGTGACGTGCCCGACCGGCAACTCCGGTGCCGAGCCGGCCAGGCTTTCGTGTTCGCTGTCGGTGAAGTTAAGGATCTGCGCAGTGTTGTTGCTGATCGCGTGCGGGGTGGGCCGGTCCTTGAGCCGGGACTGCATGATGACGTGGCGATAAAGCCGGATGGGCATCGACGCGCTGCTGTACACCAATCGCAAGTCATTCACGAAGTGCAGTTTTTTGCTGGAGGATTGATCGCCCGGCAGGCCGTAGTCACTGTAGCGGTCGAGGATCGCCAGCACGTTGTCCTGCGCATGGGCATATAAATGCAGGAAGGCATTCTTGGCGATGAATTTGCCTTCCAGCGAATACTCGGTGACGTTCTTGGTCCCGTCTTGCCCGGCGCGCCAATCCTGAGCGGCCTTCGCTTGGCCCGTCAGGGTGAGCAACAGGCTGCCTTTGTCATAGATGGCATTGGCGAAGGTCTTGCCGGTCTTGGGGTTTTTGAAAAACATCGCGTAGTGCGTGACGTCGACGTCCGAGACGATCGTGCTGTCCAGGATGATGGCCGAGCCCTCGCTCAACTCGACATCGGCCATGGCCGAATCGTGCATGGCTGACTCGGTGACCAAGGTAATGCTCGCTTCGGCATGCCGGGTTTTGAGGGTGACCTTGTAGGTCTGCAAAAAGCGCTTGGCGGTTTTCGAGGTGAATACTACTTCGTTGGTGATCGGGTCGAACGTGGTGCTGATGCTGTCGGCGTCGAGGATGTCCTGGCTTCTGGCTTCGAAATCCCAGGTTTTCAAAGGGGCCTGGGGCGAGCCTTCAGGTGTCAGGGTCAGCACGGGCTCGGTGTAGTCATCCGTCAGGCTGGCCTTGAATTGCAGGCTGTCTTTGTTGATATCGAAGAACAACCCGAAGTAACGGTGGGCGAATGGCGGCAGCAAGGCGCTGGAAAACACATTGGCTTCGTCGAGCCCTCCGAGCAGGGCGGTCTGCAACGGTGTGTTCTGCGTGGACTCGTAAGCCTCCAGCAGACGGATGGTTTCCAGCGCAACGGCCGAGCCCGGCACGATCTTGTAACGCCCCGGGCTGCCGGCGGACGCCACCACCTTGACGTCCAGTGCCTGATCGACACTGATGGCTTGGAAGAACTCCCCCGGCTGTTCGCCGCCATGGTTCAACGTGTTGGCGCGTATACCCAGGAACAGGCTTTGGGGGCTGCGACTGTCGACCACCGCAATGGTTTGGGTGATGCGCTTGAGTTGTTCGGGGGTGAGCGCATTGATCCCGCGTGTGACGCAATGTTCCTCCAGTCCCACCTGGGGAAGGTTCCAACTGCCGTCGCGTTTTTGATAGGAAAAACACAGGCGCAACTTCACGAAGCGGCTGTTGAGCCATTCGGCGTGGCGCTGTTTATCATCGTCGTCTTCGTCTTCGCCATTGTCGTTTAATGGGCCGTGCACGGCGTGATACGGCGCCGGTTTGATGCACTCGGCCCATACGATAAACAGGCGCTGATTGAACAGCACCGGCCGCACACTGTGGGCCGGAATGTCGGCGGAAAACGTCAGGTTGATCGGCTTCCAATCGCTCCATGCCCGAGGCGCGGGTGCCCTGGGGTTGGCGCTGGAGCGTTTGGACAGGTCCAGCGAGCGCCAGTAATAGAGGTCGTCGCTGACCGACTTGCCGACAAAGTAATAGGTGCTGGTGTCCAGTTGTCGCACGTCGCCATCGATGTAGCCGTTGAGGGTCTGTAAGCGCGCGATGTGTTCGAACCGTGCCAGGTAACCTTGCACGGCGCTTTGCACCGTGGCCGGTTGCAGCCGGTGCTGGTTGAGGTCGTTTTCCAGTTGCTCGAAGCTGGCGCTCTTGTCCTCGCGCAGCGTGGGGTCGAGGAAGTGGTGGGGCTGGTAACGCAGTTGCTGACTGGCGCTCCACAGCGGGTAGGTGCGCAGGCTGTCTTGCCAAGCGCGCGCTTCGTCAGGCAACGGGCCCTGTGTTTCGTAGCCCGGTTCCAGCCCGCCCAGGATGCGGTTGATGTAGTGCTGCAGGCTGGTGATCGCACTGGCCACCGGGCTGCTCGGCACGGCCTGGCTGACCTGCACATCCAGCAGCCAATAGTCGTACAGATCCTCTGGGGTACGCAGGGTGGTTTTCAACGGGGCGCTGATGCAATGCGCCAGGTAGAAGCCGAGCATGGCATCGCGGCGGGCTTCGTTGAGACGGTGTTCGAGGGGCTCAGACATAGTCATTCCTTGAGTCCGGGTGGGAAGCGGCCCTTAGTGGCGCGCGGCAATGACCGCTTCGCCGAGGGCCTTCCATTGGCTGAAGTCGCTGGAGAGGCTCAGGTGGCTTGCGTCCAGCAGGGCCTGGCAGGGCAGGCGTGTGGCGGCGCACGATTGGTGGCAGCGCAGGATCCAATCCAACTGATCCATGGCCGTGACACGCCCGGTGGGCAAGGTATCGGTGAGCACCCGCAGTTCTGTTTCGCTCCAGCCCAGCCAGTGGCTCAGTTGTGTGTCGAGTGGCTGCGCGCCGTTGCCGTTGGCGCGCCGAAAGAAGTCCAGAAGCTCGTCCTGGGTCAGGCCCCAGGTGTCGCAGCACGCCTTGAAGCGCTGCAACAAATACAGAGTGCCCAGGTTCAGTTCGAGCAGGGTCGACGGCGCCAGCGCGCGGTCCAGCCAATGGGGGTTGAGCAGCAGTTGACGCAATGACGTGTCGTTCATCGGCAAGGCCAGCAGTGTGGTGACATCCGGCGCCAGCAGGATCAGGTGCTTGAGCGCGGGCGGGGTTTTTGCGCTGTTGAGGAACTGGTTGTAGTAAAGCGTGAGCTCCTTGCTGTAGGGCGTCGGCACCGGGGTATCCAGGAACTGCTGGATGCACACGCGTTGGCCTTTGTCCGCGATGCGTTGCAGCCAGGGCGTCAGTCGATCCTTGGCTTGCTGTTTGAGGACTGCGTCCTGGGCGGGCACCGGGCTCAGGCTCAAGGCCGCAATCGCCTGGTCCAGGGCAAGCGAGGGTTGTCGAGGTTGGGACAGGTCCGCTGACGCTCCGAACGCCTGGGCGAGCACGCCGGCCCATTCGATGGGGGGCAGGTTGTCGGCGGTAGCCGGCTGCGGCAACGGCGCCAGTTGCCAGGCCGACGGCAGTTCATAGGGGGGGTGACGCAGCAAATCGACCCAGCGCGCCAGGGCCGGGTTCTCGCTGACCGGCTCCAGCAACAGACGCTGGCGCAATTGGGGGACGCTGGTGTGGCTGTCCTTGAGCCAAGTGACGGCCCAATCCAGTTGCATAAGCCCGTCGAGAAAGTCTGCGGCAACACTTTCCCCGCTGCGCAAGGTCGGGGCGGTCAAGTGGCTCCACGTCGCAGGGCCGAGCAGGTCGGCCAACTGTCGGCAGTGCTGCACCGACAGGCCGAAGGTGCGCGCGATGTGTGCCTGCCGATACAGCGCCGAGTAGGTCGCCAGGTTACGCAGCACCGGGGTGGGGCAGGCGTCGATCAGCAGGTGCAACGAGTTCGGCGTGTCGGTGAGTTCGAGCGCGGCGCACACGCGCTGGCGGGTCGGCCTATCCAACACCTGGTCGTCCAGCGGCAGGGGTTGGCTGCCTACCGGTGTGGGATTGAACACCTGGTCGAACAACGGCTGCGCAGTGGCGCTGGCCTGCAACGGCACGCGATCAAGCCAGGCGCTGAATGCCAGGGGCGTCAGTGCATAGCGGCGATTGAGGTAGCGAAACACTCCCAGCGCACGCAGGGTGCCGTGGCTGATACGCAGGTCGGCGTTGATCGGCCGTTCACAGGCCATGGCGCTGACGATCAAGGTATCCAGTTCGGCAAATGGCAAATCGACCCCGTGTTGCAGGCGAATCATGCGCTGCAGGCGGTCGAAGCGCTCATCCGTGATATTGAGCAACTGCGCGTTATTACTCGCCACTGTCATCGGCGACTCATCGGTGCCGTTGACATAGCGAGCCCCGTAAAGGGGCAACGGCATATCTTTGACCGAGGGGGAGGCATGGGGGGCGAAACGTTCCTCTGCCAGCAACGCGTGCAACTGGGCGGTATTCAGGGCAGTGGCGTCGAGCAGCGCTTGCAGGGTCTGCGGTGCGCCAGCCAGGCCGAAGCAGGTTTGAAACAACGTGCCGGCTTCAAGGGGCGGTTGCAGCAGGAGCGTTTGTAGCCCGGGGTTCAGGTCGCTTAACAGGCATTGCACATCGGGGTTGTGCGTCTGCACCCAGCCATATTGCGCGCTGCCGGCGGCATCGAACGGTAGCCGTTTGCTGATGCGGTAATTCAATTCGCCCACGCGGTGCCGGGTGCCGTCCAGCCCGAGGCGGCATTGATAGTGGTGATGGTGATACGGCAGCGTCAGGGGGTAGTGCTGGGTACTGAGCAGGCGATACAGCTTCTGGCGCGGATGGTGGTATTTGATGTGTTTGCGCAGCATGTCATCGACCAGCGTCAGCAGGGGGCGCTGGGTGAAGGTGCTGTCGTGGTCGATCACCAGTGCTTCCAGATCCGGGCGACGTTGGCTCAGCAGGACTTTATCGCAGGTGCCCACGCCGTTCTGTTCCAGCTGCCGCGCGAACAGGTACAGCGTGCGCAGATAAGCCACCGGCGAATCGAGCGCGGCGAGCGCATCGGGCGCGCAGGCATTGGCCCAGTCTTCAGCCAGCAGGGATGACCCGCTCGCGTCCAGCTCGCGCTTGCTGCGTGCGGGCGGCGTGTCGGTCGGCTGCAGCTCGTACAGCCATTGCAGCTGGGTGGCGTAGGCCAGCGCGGTGTCGTAGGCCTGGGCGCCATCGTCATCGTTGACGCGGCCCAGTTGCCGGATGAAGTCGGCGCGGGGCAGGCGCACAATGTCAAAGACGCTGGTAACGCCGAGTTGATGCAGGGCCGTGCTGAAGTCGACCTTCCCCTCGCCGGGAGGGGCGGGCCGTTCCAGCAGTCTGGCCAACAGGGGACTGCTTAGAGTGTGCATGACAACGATCTTCCAGTGAGCCCACCGGTGGATCCAATGGGCAACGCCTGACGCTATCACGCAGGTTTTACGGCCGAGGTCGGCCAATGCCGCGCGGGTGTCGAGGAAATATCGGCGACTGAGTGTCGATGCGGCGCCGCCGGGGTTTTGCTAGAATGCGCGCCGCGCGGCCTGGCCCGCGTTTTTTTGCATCCGGTTCACCCTTTACGAGGGTAGCCACCTGGAGAGAACACCCATGACTCAACCGATTGTCGTGGCGGCACTGTATAAGTTCGTCACCCTCGAAGATTACGTTGCCTTGCGCGAGCCCCTGTTGCAGGCGATGGTCGACAACGGCATCAAAGGCACCCTGCTGATCGCCGAAGAAGGCATCAACGGCACCGTTTCCGGCAGCCGCGAAGGCATCGATGGCCTGATCGCCTGGTTGAAGACCGACCCGCGCATGGTCGACCTCGACCACAAAGAGTCGTACTGCGACGAGCAGCCGTTCTACCGCACCAAGGTCAAGCTCAAGAAAGAGATCGTGACCCTGGGCGTCGAAGGCGTCGACCCCAACAAGCAGGTCGGCACTTATGTCGATCCCAAGGACTGGAACGCGCTGATCAGCGATCCGGAAGTGTTGTTGATCGACACCCGCAATGACTACGAAGTGTCCATCGGCACCTTTGAAGGCGCGATCGACCCGAAAACCACCAGTTTTCGCGAATTTCCTGACTACATCAAAGCCCACTTCGACCCGGCCAAGCACAAGAAGGTCGCGATGTTCTGCACCGGCGGCATTCGGTGCGAGAAAGCCTCGAGCTACATGCTCAGCGAAGGCTTCGATGAGGTGTACCACCTCAAGGGCGGCATCCTGAAGTACCTCGAAGAGGTGCCGCAGGAAGAAACCAAGTGGCAGGGCGACTGCTTTGTGTTCGATAACCGCGTGACCGTGCGCCACGACTTGAGCGAAGGCGACTACGATCAATGTCATGCCTGTCGTACACCGGTCAGTGTCTCCGACCGCGCATCCGAACACTATGTGGCCGGCATCAGTTGCCCGCACTGCTGGGATAAGCTGCCGGAGAAAACCCGTCGCAGCGCGATCGACCGGCAAAAGCAGATTGAGCTGGCCAAGGCCCGCAACATGCCGCACCCGATTGGCTACAACTACAAGCAAACCCCTTCCGAGGCCTGAGCCATGTCCGCGCGCCTGCTCTACGTAATGGACCCGATGTGTTCCTGGTGCTGGGGCTTTGCCCCGGTGGCGCAGGCCCTGGTAGAGCAGGCCCAAGTGGCCGGCGTCGACGTACATCTGGTGGTGGGCGGCCTGCGCACCGGCAGCGGCGCGGCGCTGGAACCGACCACGCGGCGCTATATTCTCGAACACTGGCAAGCCGTCACCGACGCCACCGGCCAGCCGTTCAAGCGCGAAGGGGCGCTGCCCGATGGCTTTGTCTATGACACGGAGCCTGCGTGCCGCGCCATCGTCACCGCGCGTAGCCTGGCGCCGGATTGCGCATGGAAGCTGTTGGGGCTGATCCAGCAGGCGTTCTATGTCGAAGGCCGCGACGTGACCCTGGCCAAGGTGTTGGTGGAGCTGGCCGAACAGGCCGGCATCCCGCGTATCGAGTTTGCCGGCGAGTTCGATCGCGCCGAGCAACACGCCGCCACGGCCGCCGATTTTACCTGGGTGCAGGATTTGGGCATCGCCGGTTTCCCGACGCTGCTGGCCGAGCGCGACGGCCAGTTAGCGCTGCTGACCAATGGTTATCAGCCGCTGTCCGAGTTGTCGCCCTTGCTGGCCCGATGGCTGAAGCGAGGCGCCTGTGCATGACCAGCCCGCCACGCCCGAGCAGCCCAAGCGCACCGACCGACTGACCTGGGCGGAAATTCGCCGCCTGGCCCTGCGTCACAAGAAATCCCTGTGGATCGCCAATGGCGTCGCCGTGCTGGCGACCCTGTGCAGCGTGCCCATCCCTTTGCTGTTGCCGTTACTGGTGGACGAAGTCCTGCTGGGCCGTGGCGATGCTGCGCTCAAGGTGATGAACCACGCGCTGCCCCTGGGTTGGCAGAAAGCCGCCGGCTACATAGGCCTGATGCTGCTGGTGACCTTGCTGCTGCGCTGCGGCGCGCTGCTGTTCAACGTGGTGCAGGCGCGGCTGTTCGCACGGTTGGCCAAGGACATCGTGTACCGCATTCGCGTGCGCCTGATCGAACGGCTCAAACGCATCTCCCTGGGCGAATACGAAAGCCTGGGCAGCGGCACGGTGACCACGCACCTGGTCACCGACCTGGACACGCTGGACAAATTCGTTGGCGAAACCCTGAGCCGTTTCCTGGTGGCGATGCTGACGCTGGTCGGCACCTCGGCGATCCTGGTGTGGATGCACTGGCAACTGGCGCTGCTGATCCTGCTGTTCAACCCGCTGGTGATCTACGCCACGGTGCAATTGGGCAAGCGCGTCAAACACCTGAAGAAACTCGAAAACGACAGCACCTCGCGTTTCACCCAGGCCCTGACCGAAACCCTCGACGCCATCCAGGAGGTACGCGCCGGCAACCGCCAGGGCTTCTTTCTAGGGCGGCTCGGCCAGCGCGCCCAGGAAGTGCGCGACTACGCCATCCACTCGCAATGGAAAACCGACGCCTCCAGCCGCGCCAGCGGGTTGCTGTTCCAGTTCGGCATCGACATCTTCCGTGCGGCGGCGATGCTGACCGTGCTGTTTTCCGACCTGTCCATCGGCCAGATGCTCGCGGTGTTCAGCTACCTGTGGTTCATGATCGGCCCGGTGGAGCAATTGCTGAACCTGCAATACGCCTATTACGCAGCGGGCGGTGCGCTGACGCGCATCAATGAACTTTTGGCGCGTGCCGATGAACCGCAGTATGTCGGCGGCGAAGACCCGTTCAGCGGGCACGACACCGTCGGCATCGAAGTGCGCGGGCTGGATTTCGGTTACGGCGAAGAGTTGGTGCTCGATCAGTTGAACCTGAGCATCGCGCCGGGTGAGAAAGTCGCCATCGTCGGCGCCAGCGGCGGCGGCAAAAGTACGTTGGTGCAACTGCTGCTGGGGCTTTATACGCCCCAGGCCGGCTCCATCCGTTTTGGCGGCGCGACCCAGCAGGCGATTGGCTTGGAGACCATCCGCGAGCACGTCGCGGTGGTGTTGCAGCACCCGGCGCTGTTCAACGACACGGTGCGCGCCAACCTGACCATGGGCCGCGAACGCAGTGACCAGGCTTGCTGGCAGGCGCTGGAAATCGCCCAGCTGGACGCCACCGTCAGGGCCCTGCCTCAGGGGTTGGACAGTGTGGTGGGGCGTTCCGGGGTGCGTTTCTCCGGCGGCCAGCGCCAACGCCTGGCGATTGCGCGGATGGTGCTGGCCGAGCCCAAAGTGGTGATCCTCGATGAAGCCACCTCGGCTCTGGACGCCGCCACCGAATATAACTTGCATCAGGCGCTGGCGCGGTTTCTCAGTGGCCGTACTACACTGATCATCGCCCACCGTCTGTCGGCGGTAAAACAGGCGGACCGGGTATTAGTGTTTGATGGCGGGCACATTGCCGAAGATGGCGACCACCAGCAGCTGATCGCCGATGGCGGCCTTTACGCCAAGCTTTATGGACACTTGCAACAAGTACGTTGATTTAGCTTAGGCTGTGGCAGGGAAGCGGGTTTTAGCGTGCGTATTGAGCAGTGCATATGCAAGGGACTTCATGAAGCGAAAGCGGACTTTCGGAACGCCTCGGCTGCTGGGCATTGTGTGGCCCTTTATCGCAGTCGTGCTGTTTCAGGCATTGCTGGGCTGTGGCAGCCTGTATGTGCTGTCGGCTGTGCGTGGTTACGTGGGCGGCGAGAGTCTGTGGTCCAAGGGCCAGAAAGACGCCATCTATTACCTCACGCTGTACGCCGATAACCGCGACGAAGCCACCTACCTCAAATACCAGCACGCCATCGCCGTACCTCAGGGCGGGCACGAACTGCGCGTTGCCCTGGACCGCCCAACCCCTGACCTCGATGCCGCACGCCTGGGAATACTCAAGGGCGGCAACCACCCGGACGATGTGTCGAGCGTGATCTGGCTGTACCTGAACTTCCGGCATTTCAGCTACCTGGAAAAAGCCATCGAGTTGTGGACGGTGGGCGATGGCTACCTGGTGCAGCTGGATAACCTGGCCCAGGAGATGCACGCCGCGATCAGCGCCGACCAGGTCAACGCCAACGATGTGCGCCAATGGAAGGCCCGTATCACCGCCATCAACGACGGCGTGACCCCCGCCGCCAAAGCCTTCAGCGATGCCTTGGGCGAAGGCTCGCGGGTGATCCTGCGCCTGCTGTTGATCACCAACCTGACCACTGCCCTGGGCTTGATCGTGCTGGCGTTGTTGCGCACCCACAAGTTATTGAGCCAGCGCCATGCGTTCGCTACAGCGCTGCAGGTGGAAAAGGAACGGGCGCAGATCACTCTGGCGTCGATTGGCGACGGGGTGATCACCACCAACGTCGACGGTGCCATTACCTACATGAACCCGGCGGCCGAGGCACTCACCCATTGGAAGTCGAGCCAGGCCCAGGGCTTGCCCCTGGCGGCGCTGTTCAACCTGCTGGACGACGATGCCCAGCCTGACGGCTTCACCCTGATCGAGCAAATCGTAAAGGGCCAGCTCAGGGGCGGTAGCGAGCATGCCAAGACCATCCAGCGCCTGGACGGCAGCACGGTGTCAGTCACCTTGGTAGGCACGCCGATTCGCAGTGGCGATCGGGTCAGTGGTGCGGTGCTGGTTCTGCACGACATGACGCAGGAGCGGCAGTACATCGCCAACCTGTCGTGGCAGGCGACCCATGACGCCCTGACCGGCCTGGCTAACCGGCGTGAATTCGAATTCCGTCTGGAGCAGGTATTGTACCCGTTGGCGCATCAGCAGGTTGGGCGCCACGCCTTGATGTTCCTCGACCTGGACCAGTTCAAACTGGTCAACGACACCTGCGGGCATGCGGCGGGCGATGAACTGTTGCGGCATATCTGCGCGCTGCTGCAATCGGACCTGCGCGAGGGCGATACCCTGGCGCGCCTGGGCGGCGATGAGTTCGGCATCTTGCTGGAGAACTGTCCACCGGCGGCTGCGGAAAAGATCGCCGAGAGCCTGCGCCACACTGTGCAAAGCCTGCATTTTGTATGGAAAGGCCGGCCATTCGTGACCACCGTGAGCATCGGTCTGGTGCATATCTCCCATACCCCGACCACCCTGGAAGCGTCGCTGCGCGCTGCCGACATGGCGTGCTACATGGCCAAAGAGAAGGGGCGCAACCGCGTGCAGGTGTATCACGCCGACGACTCCGAGTTGTCCGTGCGCTTCGGCGAAATGGCCTGGGTGCAGCGCCTGCACATGGCCCTGGAAGAAAACCGCTTCTGCCTGTATTCCCAAGAAATCGCTGCCTTGAACCACACCGAGGGCGGCAGCGGGCATATCGAGATTCTGCTGCGCCTGCATGACGAATCCGGTCGCATCATCCTGCCCGAGAGTTTTATTCCGGCGGCCGAGCGCTATGGCCTGATCACTTCTCTGGATCGGTGGGTGGTGGAGAATGTGTTCGCGATCATTGCCCGCTGCCTGCACGAGCGTCCGGGCCGGCCCATGGCCATGTGTGCGATTAATCTGTCAGGTATTACCATCGGCGATGACGATTTTTTAGGATTTTTACGAGATAAGTTCGCCTCCTATCGCATCCCGCCAGAAATGATTTGTTTTGAAATTACCGAGACTAGTGCGATTGCCAATTTGGCCAGTGCAATTCGTTTTATTAATGAACTCAAAGCCTTAGGTTGCCATTTCTCACTTGATGATTTTTGTGCCGGAATGTCCTCATTCGCGTATCTGAAACATTTACCTGTAGACTTCCTGAAGATCGATGGAAGTTTCGTAAAGGATATGCTGGACGACCCGATTAACCGCGCCATGGTCGAAGTGATCAACCACATCGGCCACGTCATGGGTAAGCGCACAATTGCCGAGTTTGTCGAAACACCCCAAATCGAACAGGCACTGCTCGAAATAGGAGTGGATTACGCTCAGGGTTACCTGATCGAACGACCGCAGTTGTTTACCTTTGATAGCTTGCAATGTCGACCTGTGCGGCCGCAGCCCCTGTTATTCAAGGCGCCCGGCACATTCCGCTGAAACATTTGCCGGTCTGTAAACATCACACTTAAAAAGGAGCCTTATAGTGATCGACACATTCAACAGAACCGGCCCGCTGATGGAAGCCTCAAGTTACCCAGCCTGGGCACAGCAATTGATCCAGGACTGTAGCGAGAGCAAGCGCCGGGTTGTCGAACACGAACTGTACCAGCGCATGCGCGACAACACGCTCAGCGCGCGGACCATGCGTCACTACTTGATCGGTGGCTGGCCCGTGGTAGAACAGTTTGCCCTGTACATGGCACAGAACCTCACCAAGACTAAGTTTGCCCGCCATCCTGGGGAGGATATGGCGCGGCGCTGGCTGATGCGCAATATTCGCGTGGAACTCAACCATGCCGACTACTGGGTCAATTGGGCGCACGCCCATGGGGTGAGCCTGGAAGAGTTGCAGGCCCAGCATGTGCCGCCGGAGTTGCATGCACTGAGCCATTGGTGCTGGCATACCAGCTCGGCCGATTCGTTGATCGTGGCAATTGCCGCCACCAACTACGCAATCGAAGGGGCGACTGGGGAATGGTCAGCCGTGGTCTGCTCCACGGGTGTCTACGCCGCGGCCTTTCCTGAGGAGGAGCGCAAACGGGCAATGAAGTGGCTGAAGATGCACGCCCAGTACGACGACGCGCACCCGTGGGAAGCCCTGGAAATCATCTGCACCCTGGCCGGGATGAACCCGAGCAAGGCCTTGCAGGTGGAACTGCGCCAGGCCGTGTGCAAAAGCTACGACTACATGTACCTGTTCTTGGAAAGCTGCATGCGTCTTGAGAAAGACAAGCCTGTCAGCCTCGCCAGCGCCGCCGTGCGCGAGCGCCAGGAGCGTGTCGCCAGCGAAGCCTGATGTAACGCGGTGGCGGGGTGCTTACCCCGCCATTGCCAAGCGGTTGCGGCCTTCGCGCTTGGCCACGTACAACGCATTATCGGCCCGGCGCAGCAGGCTTTCGGCCGACTCGGCGGCCAGCAATGTCGAGCAGCCCAAGCTCACCGTCAATTCAATCCGTTTACCATCGGCCCAATAGTCCTGGGCCTGGGTCGCTTTGCGCAGGCGTTCCCCGACCACCGCCGCCGCCTCCCGGCTGGTGTTGGACAGCAGGATCAGAAACTCTTCCCCGCCGAACCGGAACACCATGTCCACGTTACGCAGCTGCGCCTTGATGACAGCCGCCACCTCGCGCAATACGTCATCGCCGGCGGCGTGGCCGTGGGTATCGTTGATGTGCTTGAAGTGATCGATGTCCAGCATCAGCAAGGACAGTGGGTTCAGGTGCCGGCGAGCCATGTCGATTTCCCGTTGCAGCGTCTGATCCATGGCGATGCGGTTGCCGGTCTGGGTCAGCGGGTCACGCAGGGCGCTGCGAGTGGCCGCGCGGTAGAGCAGGGCATTGCGCATGGGATAGAGCAGGGTGGCCAGCAGCGATTCGAGCTGGCCGAGTTCTTCTTCGCTCAGGCGTTGGTTACGGCGAAAGATCAGTTCTCCCAGATGCTCGCCCTCGTGGCTCAGGCTGTAGCTCACCGAGTGATGGCCGCGCTGGCCGAACTCCAGGCGCAGGTCTGCGGCGTCGTGACGATAATGCAGGGCATCCAGGGGCACCAGGCGTTGGATCTCACGGAAGAACACACTGAGGATGCGCTCCGGTTCCAGACTGGTCTGCAATTGCAGGCCCAGTTGCTGGCGCAGTTGAGCAACGGTAGTGGGGCGGCGGGGTGGCGGGAGCGGCTGGCCGAAGCCCAGACGTTGCAATTTGGCTGTGTCGAAATCAATTGCGTTGGTCTGGGTAGGTGTTTTCATAACCGTTCGGCCTCTAAGAGTCTTACAGGCCCGATGCGTGTGGCGAGTGCCGGGGTCTTACTGTTCCGTCAGTTTCGTAAAACATTGAAACAGTCTAAACCGCTTTACAGAGGGTTTTAACCCCTGGGCACCGCCGCACGTCTTGTCATCGCTGGACCTGCTTGGAACAGGTTAGAGCGAGATTCATGCCACTTCGTTTAATTTAATAAAAAACCTTACGAATCAATGGTCGCTGTAGCAGGCCAGCCCCAGGTGTGGAGGGCCCGCGCCGGTTATTTGGCTGCTTGTACCAAGGTGTCGGCGTTAATCTGCTCGATTGAAGTCACACCGGTCAGGGTCATGGCTACGCGCATTTCCTTAGCGAAAATATCCAGCAGGTTTTCGACCCCGTGCTGGCCGTCGGCGGCCAACGCGTAGGAGGGCGCGCGCCCCAGCAGGCACGCTTTGGCGCCCAGGGCGAGCATGCGCACTACGTCGAGGCCGGAGCGGATGCCGGAGTCCACCAGCACCGTCAGGTCATCGCCCACGGCCTCGGCAATCGCCGGCAACGCTTTGGCGGTGGACAGCACGCCATCCAATTGGCGGCCGCCATGGTTGGACACCACGATGCCATCGGCGCCGAAGCTCACGGCGTCCTTGGCGTCCTGGGGGTCAAGGATGCCTTTGATGATCATCGGACCTTTCCAGAATTCGCGGATCCACTCCAGGTCGCTCCAACTGATCGACGGGTCAAAATTGTTGGCCAGCCAACCAATGTAGTCTTCCAGATGAGTGGGTTTGCCCAGGTACTTGGAAATATTGCCCAGGTCATGGGGGCGACCCATCAGGCCCACGTCGAAGGCCCACTGCGGCTTGGTCACAGCCTGCAGCATGCGCCGCGAGGCCGCGTACGGCCCGGACATGCCCGAGTGAGCATCGCGATAGCGCGCCCCCGGCGTGGGCATATCCACGGTGAACACCAACGTCGTCACCCCGGCTGCCTGCGCGCGTTCCAGCGCGTTGCGCATGAAACCGCGGTCCTTGAGTACATAAAGTTGGAACCAGATGGCCTGCGGACTTTGCGATGCCACTTCCTCAATGGAGCACACCGACACCGTCGACAGGCAGAACGCAATGCCCTTGTTGGCGGCGGCCTTGGCTGCCTGTACTTCGCCACGGCGCGCGTACATGCCGGTCAACCCTACCGGGCTGAGAATCACCGGCATCGCCAGCTTCTGGCCGAGCACGGTGGTGTTGAGGCTGAGGTTATCCACATTGCGCAGGATGCGCTGGCGCAGGCTGATGTCGGCCAGGTCCGCGCTGTTGGCCCGCAGCGTGTGCTCGGCGTAGGCACCGCCGTCGATATAGTCGAACAGAAAACGCGGCAGTTTGCGTTGGGCGGCGGCGCGGTAGTCGGAGGCGGACGAAATGATCATCAACGGTCAATCCACAGGGCAAGGTGGCTCCACCATAAGCGAACTTCTGGCATGATAAAAACAACTTTTATCACTGGCTTCCAGTCGCCAAAGGAATACCGATGAATCTGCGAACACTGCGCGCCTTTGTCGAGGTGGTGCGCCAGGGCGGTTTTTCTCAGGCAGCCGAGGTGGTGTCTCTGACACAGTCCACCGTGAGCAAGGCGGTCAAAACCCTCGAAGAGGAACTGGGCATGCCGCTGCTCAACCGCCTTGGGCATCGTAACCAACTGACCGCCGCCGGCGAAATTGCCTACCGTCGCGCCCAGGTGTTGTTGGCCGAACACAGCGACCTGCTCGGCGAAATCAACGACCTGCGCGGCCTCAAGCGCGGCATGTTGCGCATCGGCTTGCCACCGGTAGGCTGCGGCGTGCTGTTTGCGACCATGTTCGCCACCTACCGCAGCCGCTACCCGGACATTGACATTGAGCTGACCGAATACGGCAGCAAGCGCCTGCGCGAATGCCTGGAAGAAGGGGAGGTCGACCTGGCGGCACTGTTGTTACCGATTGACGAGGGCTTCGACTATCAACCGGTGCGCAATGAGCCGCTGATCGCCGTGCTGCCCATGAACCATCCCCTGGCAGGGCGTGAGTGTATCGACTTCACCGACCTGGCAGACTCGCCCTTCATCCTGTTCGAAGCCGGTTTCGCCCTGAACGCCAAGATCCTCGCGGCCTGCGAGCGCAAAGGCGTAACCCCCCGCGTGACGGCACGCAGCGGGCAGATCGATTTTATTGTCGACCTGGTCGCGGCTGGCCTGGGCGTCGCCTTCCTGCCACGAATGTTGGCGCACAAGCATCAACACGCCGGCATTGCCTTGGTCGCGTTGGACGAGCCCCATACCGATTGGCACATCGCCCTGGCCTGGCGCGCCAACGCCCACTTACCACCGGCCGCCCGCGCCTGGCTGGACCTGGCTGCAGAACAGCCGCTGACGGGCGAGCCGGGGAATTAATCCTCACGTTTGCCAGGCAATGCTTGACTTCTCCTTTTCAATCAGTAACATACGGCGCATTCCGCGATAGCTCAGTTGGTAGAGCAAATGACTGTTAATCATTGGGTCCCTGGTTCGAGTCCAGGTCGTGGAGCCAGATAGGGAAAAGCCTGCAGCGATGCAGGCTTTTTTTTGCCTTGGATTTTTCCGGGTGATTCGAGCGCACAGCATAAGCGCGTCTCTAAAACCGCCACAAACGGCCGTGGCCTGCTACGTTCTCGCCACCCCCGGCACATCCATATTGATCTTGCGCCAGAAGGCTTCAGAAAAACTGTAAGCCGAGAAAGCGATCAGCCCCAAGGCCATTACCATCAAAAGCAACCACCCAGCGGGTAGGTTCTGGAGGGCGTCCAGCGCCTCCTTCATGCCGGGTGGGTCAATGGCTTGATAAGTGGAACCGCTGATGGCCAATAACACTGCAATCTCTAAAAACACCACGCCGCGGGCGATCAATCCGAATCGCGATACGGGGCGCACGTAGCGCATGACATCTTCATCGGCCTCAAAATATTTTTCGAACGATGCCTTCCATCCCTTGATGATGTGAGCAATACCGACCCCAAGCGGAATGAGGGCGATCAGGTAAACCAACATGTTCGAATGTTCCCAGGACAATAGATGGGACAGCCAGTCTTTGGCCTGCCCCCCGGAATTACCCGAGCTTTTAATGCCGCTTATAAGCAGGCCCAATGCAAAAAACGCCAGCGCGCCATTAACGACGCCTCCGGCAAACAGGCCGGTTCGAATCACCAAACCCTTGAGTTCTTTGCCATGATGATCGACATCACGGGTAGCCTGCAGCATGCGCCAAGAGGCAAATGAGAGCAGGCCCGCCACCACAACCCCAATTAAAAAATAGCCGAATGGTTGGCTGAGCAATGCTTCCAGACTTTTGTGGCTATCCTTCGGTTTTGTCGAGTCCTGTGCTGCCAGCAGCGCGAAGATACCGATGATCAGATACAGCACTCCCCGAGCGGCGTAGCCTCCTCGAGCGAGCATGACAAGACTGTTTTGCGCTGACATTCGACGTATTCCTGAGATCTGATTCAAGAGCAGACCCTGCTTGCAGAGCAGGGTTCTATCCCGATACGCCCTCAAGCCAACCTTTAAATGCCAGAATCCCCGCACTAGATCGTTCTGGAGAACCCTATGCTTCGTGCATTCGAACAACGCCTCGACCCTTTCCCGCCCGACGAGGCGCCTCCACCCCCCGAGGGCCTGGCGCGATTTTTGTGGGCCTGCACCCGTGGTGCCCGGGGTTATATCGTTGCGCTCGCGCTGCTCAGTGCCAGTGTGTCGATCTACGAAGCCTGGTTGTTTGCTTTTCTCGGACAGGTGGTGGACCTGCTGTCGACCTGGCAAGCCGGCGGCGATGCAGGCGGGCAGGAAAGCCGGGTGCTGTGGGGGATCGGTATCGTGCTGGTGACCAGCATTGCGCTGGTAGCGCTGCGCACGCTGGTGCAGCACCAGGTATTGGCGATCAACCTGCCGTTGCGGCTGCGTTGGGATTTCCATCGGCTGATGCTGCGACAAAGCCTGTCGTTCTTCTCCGACGAGTTCTCCGGCCGTGTCACCACCAAGGTCATGCAGACGGCGCTGTCGGTGCGCGAGGTGCTGTTCACCCTGATCGAGATGGCCCCCGGAATCGGTGTGTACTTCATCGCGCTTATCACACTGGCCGGCGGCTTCGACCCGAAGCTGATGCTGCCTTTCATTGCCTGGTTGGCGTTGTTCGGCCTGGCCATGGGGTACTTCGTGCCGCGCCTGGGCAAAGTCGGGCAGGAGCAGGCGAATGCGCGCTCGTCCATGACCGGGCGTATTTCGGACGCCTACACCAATATCACCACGGTCAAGCTGTTCTCCCATTCCAAGCGTGAAGCGCATTTCGCGCGCGCGGCGATGGAGGACTTCAAGCAGACCGGTTTTCGCCAGATGCGCCTGGTCAGCCAGTTCGAGATCGTCAATCAGGCACTAGTGGTCGCGTTGATCATGGGCGCGGGCGGTTATGCCTTGTGGCTGTGGCACCAAGGGGCAGTGGGCACCGGCGCGGTGGCGGCCATCACCGCCATGGCGTTGCGCGTCAATGGTATGTCGCATTGGATCATGTGGCAGATGACCTCGCTGTTCGAGAACATCGGCACCGTGCAGGACGGTATGCAAACCTTGACCTGCGGGCCCAAGGTGCAGGACGCGCCGGATGCCGCCACGCTGCTCACCCACGGCGGCGCCGTGACGTTCGACAACGTGAGCTTCAATTACAATGGCGAACGCCAGGTTCTCGATGGCCTGAGCTTGAGCATCCGCCCAGGCGAAAAAATCGGCCTGGTGGGGCGCTCCGGTGCCGGTAAATCCACGCTTATCAATCTGTTGTTGCGCTTCTATGACGTGGACAAAGGGCAGATCTGCATCGATGGGCAGAATATCGCCCACGTCACCCAGGACAGTCTGCGCAGCGCCATCGGCATGGTTACCCAAGACACATCCCTGCTGCACCGCTCGATTCGCGACAACATCGCTTACGGGCGCCCCGATGCAACCGATGAGCAAATCCGCAGTGCCGCCGCGAGTGCCCAGGCTGACGGCTTCATCAGCCAACTGAGCGATAAACAAGGCCACTGCGGTTACGACACGTTGGTGGGTGAGCGGGGCATCAAGTTATCCGGCGGCCAGCGCCAACGGGTCGCCATCGCCCGCGTGATGCTCAAGAACGCTCCGATCCTGCTGCTTGACGAGGCCACCAGTGCGCTGGATTCGGAAGTCGAAGTCGCCATCCAGGAAAGCCTGGATGAAATGATGAAGGGCAAGACCGTCATTGCCATCGCCCATCGACTGTCCACAATCGCCGCCATGGATCGACTGATCGTCATGGATAACGGTCGCATCATCGAGCAAGGTAGCCACGCCGAGTTGCTAGAGAAGAACGGCACCTATGCGCGGTTATGGCATCACCAGAGCGGCGGGTTTCTGGGGGAGGATCAGGGCGTGGCCGAGACTGCGGAATAGACCTGTTCTGATATCTCATTCCGAGGGGCCAAACAGCCGTTTGTCGGCAGGAAAATTTTTTTTGGGTCGTCGCTTGAAATTTTTTCCCCTGAACCTACTTAGGTTTTACGCGATGCCGAATACGGGTCGCGTATCAAATCACTTGGAGAAAACTCAGGAGATTTTGCAATGGCTACTACTCTCTCGTTGGCCCCACTGTTCCGCCACTCCGTTGGCTTTGACCGTTTCAACGACCTTTTCGAATCGGCGCTTCGCAGCGAGGCCGGTACCACGTACCCACCCCATAACGTCGAGAAGCACGGTGATGATCACTACCGCATCGTGATCGCCGCTGCCGGCCTGGTGGAAGACGACCTGGATATCCAGGTGGAAAAAGGCGTGTTGACCGTCGCCGGCGGCAAACGCGAACACGACGAAAACATCACCTACCTGCATCAAGGTATCGCCCAGCGCGCGTTCCGCTTGTCGTTCCGCCTGGTCGACCACATTGAAGTGCAGGGCGCGCAGCTCTCCAATGGCCTGCTGAGCATCGATCTGCTCAGAGTGGTGCCGGAGGAAGCCAAGCCTAAACGCATTGCGATTGGCGGCGCGAACAAGGCTGAAGTGAAGTCGATCAGCGAGCAGTAATACAGCAATGAATAAAGGCGCTCTTCGGAGCGCCTTTATTTTGCGCCACCGACTTCAGGCTCAGCGGCCGGCACGGAAGAAGCCGCAGCGTCCCACGTCACCAACAGTTGGCTGATCGCGGCATCAAGGATTGCATGGGGCACGTTATCCCGCGCCAGGATCGATACTCCCTGCAAAAAGCTGTCAAACACGGTAGCCATCACCGCAGCTTCGGTTGTTTCAGGCAACTGACCTTCACGCACGGCCCGCTCCACACACGCCACAATCCCCGCCCGCGTGCGCAGTCGCGATTGGGTCAGCGCATTCGCTACCCGCGCGTTTTCCGGACTGGGCGCACTCATCACGCCAAGTGCAACCATGCAGCCCTTGGGGTGACCGTCTTCGCATTGCATACGCACCGATTGGCGCAGCGCGGTTTCGATGGCTTGGCGCGGCGGTAGGGTTTCGTCCCACAAACATTCGGTGACTTGGGCGTAGGTGGACAGGTAGCGCTGCACGCACTCCTCGAACAGCGCTTCTTTGGAGCCGAAAGCGGCGTAAAAACTCGGCGCGGAAATGCCACCGCCCAAACCCGCTTTGAGCTGGGCAAGGGACGTGGCGTCATAGCCGTGCTGCCAGAACAGATGCAACGCCTGTTCCACAGCCTGTTCGCGATCAAAATTACGCGGGCGGCCCATCTGTGCCATGTGAGGTCTCCTTCGGAAAGCGAAATAGATACTAGTCGATACATAAGTCGTTGACAACGCGCTGCGCCCGCCTGCTACATTTGTATCGATCAGTATTTAAATCAATTTGCCCAGGAGTTTCCCGTGCCCCCCTCACTGACGTTATCGGCTTCGTCCGACCGCTTGCCCGTCGGCGCCTTGCTCGCCCTGGCGATGACCGGCTTCATCTGCATCGTCACCGAAACCCTGCCCGCCGGCCTGTTGCCGTTGATCAGTGACGGCCTGGCGATTTCGCCGTCAATGGCCGGGCAGATGGTCACCGCGTATGCGCTGGGTTCAGTACTGGCGGTGATCCCCATGACCATCGCCACTCGTGGCTGGCGCCGACGCAACGTATTGCTGCTGACCATCGCCGGTTTCCTGCTGTTCAACTCCATCACCGCGTTGTCCTCCCACTATGGGGTCACGCTGGTGGCGCGTTTCTTCGCCGGGGTGGCGGCAGGGTTGGCCTGGAGCTTGCTCGCCGGTTATGCCCGCCGGATGGTCGCGCCGCAGCAACAGGGTAGGGCGCTGGCGTTGGCCATGGTCGGTACGCCGATTGCGCTGTCGTTGGGTGTGCCGCTGGGCACTTGGCTCGGTGGCCTGCTGGGTTGGCGCACCACTTTCGGCCTGATGTCGGGCGTGAGCCTGGTGCTGATCGGCTGGGTGCTGGTGAAGGTCCCGGACTTTGCGCCACAGCCCGCGCATCAGCGCCTGTCATTGCGCAAGGTGCTGACCACGCCCGGCGTGCGCCCGGTGCTGGCGGTGGTGATCAGTTGGATGCTGGCCCATAACATCCTCTACACCTATATTGCCCCATTCGTGGCACCGGCGGGCTTGGCCGAGCGGGTGGATCTGGTGTTGCTGGTCTTCGGCATCGCTGCGTTGGCGGGGATTTGGGGCACGGCCAGACTGGTCGAACCGTTGTTACGCAACACTGTGCTGGTGAGCTTGGCGGCGTTTGCGGCGGTGAGCGTGCTATTGGGCTTACTGGGGAACGTGCCACAAGTGATCTACCTCGGCGTGGCGGTATGGGGCCTGAGTTTCGGCGGCGCTGCGACCTTGTTGCAAACCGCCCTGGCGGACGCGGCGGGTGATGGCGCGGATGTGGCGTTGTCGCTGAACGTGGTGGCATGGAATAGCGCGATTGCGGGCAGCGGCGTAGTGGGTGGCGTGCTGCTGGACACATGGGGCGTGGCCGCATTTGCGTGGGCGATGCTGCTGTTGGTCGGCGTGGCGTTTGCCATTGCCTGGGCGGCCAGCGCCCATGGCTTCAGGCCGGGCGCGCGGGGTGCGGGAAAACCTACGTCGCTCGGGCACTAATCTGACATCTGTTAGTCCATAATCCTCGAAATATCATTCACTTGGCTCCGTACGCGGAGCCTGCCGCGTCGCTCTCTGTCGAAGATTCAATCCATGTACCTACGCAAAATTGCAGTTGGGCTATCGGCCTTTGTTTTGTTTTCGGCCGGGGCACATGCCCGTGGCGCGATAGACCTTTATTCCACCCAGGAACGGCAGTTGTCGTTCGACACCTGCGCCGATGTATTCCCCGGCGCAACACCGATCAAAACCGCGACCGTCCCCGCCAGCCTGAAACCCCTGGCGCTGTGCTCCGACCATTTTGCGGTGCTGTATTCGCAAACCAGCAAGACACCGCTGGTGGTGGTCGAGCGCCTCAACGCCCGCCAGCTCAAGGACGCCAAAGGCGAAGAACGAACCAACCATTTCTATGCGGACCCGCGCATTCCTAAGGGCGCGCGCGCGGAGTTGAGCGACTACCGTGGCGTGCAGCCGGCGATGGACCGCGGCCACCAATCCCCGGCCGCCGACGCACCCGATGCCAAGGCCATGGCCCAGTCATTTGCGTTGTCGAACATGGTGCCGCAAGACCCTACCAACAACCGCAAGATCTGGAGCAAGGTCGAGGCGGACGTGCGCAAGTTCGCCCTTCGCGCCGGCGGCGATGTGTATGTGTTCACTGGGCCGCTGTTCGATGAGGGGCACGGCACCATCGGTGCTAACCGGGTGTGGGTGCCGACGCGGCTGTTCAAGCTGGTGTACGACGCATCGTCCCAACGGGCGTGGGCTTATGTGCTGCCGAATGCTGAAACAAGGATTCAGCGGCCGATGGATTACCCCACTTTTGTGAAGAGCACCGGGCTGAAACTGTTGGGGAATCTGCCGGTGTCGGGTGCGATTGGCCGCGGCTGACACCAGACGGCTTCGGGCTTATCTATACTGTCGCCCTTGCCCCTCATTTATTTCAACCCGCGAGAGACCCATGAACGCCTCAATTCCCCTGACCCCCGCGCGCGCACCCGTCGCGCCGCTGGTGGCCTTTGCCCTGCTGGTGCTGGGCGCGCTGTTCCTGCACAACGTTGTCGGCTCGCGCCAGATGCTATTGCTGATGGTCGGCGCGGCCCTGGGCCTGACGCTGTACCACGCCGCCTTCGGTTTCACCTCGGCCTGGCGGGTTTTTATCAATGATCGTCGTGGCGCCGGCCTGCGTGCGCAGATGGTGATGCTGGCGTTGGCGGTGCTGTTGTTCTTCCCGGCGCTGGGGGCGGGCACGTTGTTGGGTCAGCCGGTTGTCGGGCTGGTAGCGCCGGCTGGAGTGTCGGTGGTGTTCGGTGCGTTCATCTTCGGTATCGGCATGCAGTTGGGCGGCGGATGTGCCTCGGGCACGTTGTTCACCGTGGGCGGCGGTAATGCGCGCATGCTGGTGACCCTGTTGTTCTTTATCTGCGGCTCGCTGATCGCTACTCACCACGTGGATTGGTGGTTTGCGTTGCCGGCGTTCCCGGCGGTGTCCATCGTCAAAAGTTTCGGCGTGGTACCGGCCTTGATCCTGAGCCTTGCGGTGTTTGCGTTGATCGCAGCCGTCACGGTGCGCCTGGAAAAACGCCGCCACGGTCAGCTTGAAGAGGGTGTGAAAAGCCCGCATTCAGGTGTGCGCCGCTTTCTGCGCGGGCCGTGGCCGCTGGTGTGGGGCGCCGTTGGCCTGGCATTGCTGAACTACGCGACCCTGGCGTTGGCCGGGCGGCCGTGGGGCATTACTTCGGCGTTCGCACTGTGGGGCGCCAAGGTGGCGAGCGGTGTGGGCGTGGACGCCAGCGCCTGGGCATTCTGGCAGATGCCGGGTAATGCCAAGGCCCTGGCCGCGCCGGTGTGGGAAGACATCACCAGTGTGATGGACATCGGCATCGTCCTCGGTGCGTTGCTGGCCGCCGGCCTGGCCGGACGTTTCGCACCGAGCCTGAAGATCCCAGCCCGTTCGTTGATCGCGGCGGTGATCGGCGGGTTGCTGCTGGGCTACGGCTCGCGCCTGGCCTACGGCTGCAACATCGGCGCGTATTTCAGCGGCATCGCGTCCGGCAGTCTGCATGGCTGGATGTGGTTGGTGGCAGCGTTTATCGGCAACAGCGTGGGTGTGCGCCTGCGGCCGTTTTTCTTTGCCGGTGAGCGGCCGCAAGTGGCGTTGAGCGGCTGCTGAGTCAGGCTTCGGGGGACGGGCTGGGCGCCTCGGCAGCTTCAGCCGCCAGCCTTTCCCGCTCGGCCTTGCTGATGTAGCGATCCTTGGATTTGGGCGCCAATTTGGCGCTGGCTTTCTTGGCCTTGGCCTTGAACAGTTGCTGGAGTTTTTTCTGGCGATTCATGGGTTTTTACCGGGGCTGTCAACGCGCGGATCATACCAGCTAAGCAAGCTGCACCGTGGGGCCTAGGCGCAATCCAGGCGTAGATCGCGCTTTGGCTGTATCGTCCGGGTGTTTCATAAGGAGGAACATCCCCCAGGCCCAAGTATCAGTTGTGAAATGAACGCTGCAGGAATGCATCGATCAGGTCGACCACCTGCTGCTGGACCACTGACCGTGGCCTCGCCCCGTTGCCGTCCTGGCAGATCATCCCATCGCCCGGCGAATCCGCTTCAATCAACGCCACGGCGCCTGGTTTGCAGATCGACATAAAGCTGAAGTGGGTGGCGTCGGCGATCTCCATATATTGAGTCGTGGCTTTTGGCAGGCGCTTGACCATATTGGCGGACTCCAACTGCGGGTCCATGTCCTCGGACGGCACGCCTCCCGCAATCACCAGCACCGGCACTGGCAATGTCGCCAGGCTGGCATCGGTGAAGCCGCGCGACAGGCCCAGGTCCAAGGACACAATGGCGGTGACGCGCTGGTCGCTTAAATCCGCAGCCAAGCGCGCTTTACCCTCTGGCGTACCGGCGGGGTTCATTTGCCGGTAACCGAGGCAACCGCCGAGCTTAGGGTGAACGGTGCAGTCTTGGGCAAACCGGTCGGGATCGAACCGCGCGCCGGCCATTTCCAGGACAGTCCAGCCGCCCAGGGAATGGCCCATGGCGGCAATCTGGCCTTTGGCGACCACACCGAACCGGCCCGGCTCGGCCAGCACCCCATCGATCGCCCGGCTCAAATCCCTGGGCCTTTGCCATAACTGCGCAGCGGCGGCGGGGCTGCGGTCTTTGCTGGTAGTGCCAGGATGATTGACCGCCGCCACGATATAACCCCGCCGTGCCAATGCACTGGCCAACCACACCTGATTGCGCCAATTGCCGCCGTAACCGTGGGAGAGCACCACCAGTGGATGCTCCCCAGCCACCACCGGCGCGTTCGGCACCGCGAGAGCGCCGACGAACACCGTATCGTCGGCGATCGGTTCGGGGGCCGCAGTAGTAGCGGCGGGATACCAGACGGTCAGTTGCAATGGGCGATTGTTTTGCGCATCGGGGAGGGTGGTGGTCTGAAATCCGATAGGGATATCAACTGCAAGCACAGGTCCGGCAAGGCAAGTCAGCAGCAAAGCGGCGAGGCTGATTTTCACTTTTTATCGTCCTTGAGGTGAGCGAGGCATCATGCACGGCATCATGACTCCAGCGCCATGGTGCGGGCTATTTTTGATCAGCACATGGGTAAACCTTCGGGATACGGCAGCAAGTCGATCACTGGTTTTTTGAAATTCCGCGTTTGAAGTGACGGTCGCCAGATGGCTTAAAACAGGCGGTTTTTATAGTAGAGAGGCAGGACTAGGAAGTTGCTGGCGGCTTCCTTCTTGAATGTCTTACAGATGGAGACTTCGTGTTTTTAGGAGGTTGATGCCTTTATTTGGTTTAAAAATCTTGCAATGTTAGGGCGAACTTTAAGTTATTGAGCCGGGACTCATGCAGCACTATGGCTGCTTCCTTAAGAAAGGAGCGATGTTCATGGTCAATCTCAATCCTGATGCGTCCTCTTCTTACCGTCATTTGACAAGCACTTCCGTCAGTGCGGCTAACGACTACGCGGCTATGCCTGCCCATGAGCGTGCAAGTGTGCGTGTTTCAACCAATAGTCACCCAGCTACCGAGACCGTTTCGACCCTTGCGCGCCAGTTAAGTGAAGCCGCAACGCACGCTGAAAACCGTATCGTTCAGCAAGGCTCCAATCTGGTCGACCCAATTACAGATGGCAACTACTTCGCCAACAAAGTGCGGCACGACGCACAGACCCCCGATACCGATGACCCGGACCTCCTGGCGCGTGCTCGGCAGGCCACCGGCTTCGTCAACGGTACTGACATCAACCCGTTCAAAGACCTCGCCCGCGACCACCTGAGCTTGATCGCCCACGACGACGGCGGCACTTTCACCATGAATGAGCGACGTGCAGCTTGGTTGCAGATGCAGTCTGCGGTGTCCCCCGCAGCACCCAGCTCAAGGTCAGTAGCTGGCCGTGACTTGATGATTGCGCGCTTGTTCGGTAGCCACGAGCCGCCGGTCGCCCTGCCGCCTGCGACCTACGAAAATGCAGGCCAGAACGTTTTTGAATTTTTACGTCACGATGATCGTGCACTGATCGCGGATATGTTCGCTTACGCACAGGAGGAGGGTGCCAGTCTGGGCTATGTGGATCAATTGGCTCATTCACTCGGCAGCTATCGTCGTGCAAGCGACGGGCGCCAGCAGTTGAGTTCCAATAACGGCTACGATGCACAGGGGTATCGCGTAACGTTCAACTTTAAGCAAGAAGACGCGGCAACGGCCTCACGAATTCTGAACGGCACGGCCATCACCAGTACCCGACTTGATCAGGGCTATTTGCGACATATCCTCAATCCAGATTACGGGGCGCTTTCCAATATTGGCGGCCTGCCGTTCCTGGAAAAAATGGTGAATAGGTTTTCGGACGAAGGTGGCAAGCAACCTGGGCTCGGCGATGAGTTCACCACCTTTAAAGTGACTCCGGTCGAAGACAACATCGTCGTTACCACCGACGAATCCATAAGGCGCCCGCCCTCCGAGGCGCTCGCTGATAACGTAAACGGCGTCTGGACCCTCACCGAAAAAGGCAAGGCAGCGGGGTATACGATAGACCCGGCCACCGGCTCGTTGATCAAGCCAGTCGAACCTTCTGACGTTCCAGGTCCGCAGCGCTCAGAGCCGGGCCTTGTCTCAGGCTTAGCGCGTGAGCGCACCCTACTTGATGCGCTTTCGGACAACCGCGAAAGGCCCAGCGCGCGTTGGGTCTGGACCCGTCAATTGTTCAGTCTGATCAGACATTACAAACCTTGAAGTGGCCTATCAGCCAGGTGCGGCGGCTAATGGCGGATCAACGTGCAGCCCTGGCGACCCGACGGATGCCTACGCATGTGTAAGCCCTGTCAACGTATCGGCAATTGTCTTGGTCCGCTGCGCCGTGCCTTCGGTGGCGCGGCTGGACGCCTCCAGAGCGTCGAGCATTTCGCGCAGTGCGCCGACCCCGGTGGATTGGTCCTCGATCTGCTGGGCAACGCGCTGGATCTCACTGGACAGCAGGTCAATATCCACGCCGATTTCCGCCGCATTCTTACGGGTGATTTCCGCCAGTTTGCGTACTTCGTCCGCCACTACGGCAAAGCCACGGCCCAAGTCACCGGCGCGTGCCGCTTCAATGGCTGCGTTGAGCGCCAGCAGGTTGGTTTGCCCGGCGATCTGTTGGATCACCTGCACGATCGACTGAATACGCAAACTCGACCCCGCCAGCGTACGCGCACCTTCCACCGCCACGTCCGCCTGGCTGGACAGCCCCTCTACCGTAGCCCCGGCCTGGGCGGACACGGTGTTCTGCTGGCCGATGGTCCCCACCAGTTCATCCATCGATGCGTGCAACTCACCCGAGTAATGCTTGAGCTGCGCAGCGATGTCTTCCTGCTGACGCTCAGCCTGGGCCAACACCATGCCCAAGTCCGCCAGCCCTTCGAATACCGGCAGAATATTGCTGTCCAGCCCCCGGGTATTGAGGGTGTTGGCGAAGTTGTTGTTTTTGAACGCGGCAATCTGCTTGACCACCACATGGTTCAAACCGGCCAGTTTCTTCACCTGGCGACGTAGGAAAAACGCCTTGAATTCGCCGTAATGGGCGATGAAATTGTCCACATACTCGTCGGTGAAACTCGCGCCTTTGCCCACTCGGAAAAAGAAAATCGCAGTCAGTGTCTGGTTGAGGTTCAAACCCAGGATTTCCCCAAAGGTGGAGAACCCTGCCAGCGGTACATCGCCGAACGTGCCGGCCATACTGCCCAGCTCGGCGCCATTGTTCAGCCGCCGCAAGATGCAGTCATTCAAGATGCCCGCCACTGGCTGGCCACCCTTGCCGCGCAAGAACTGCTCGTAGTCACGGCGCGTCGCCTCCCGCAACGGCGTACGCCGCACCATCACCAACTCTTCGCCCGGCGCCACGTCGCAAAACAGCTGCACAATCTGCTGTTCATAGTCGATGCGTGCGATGGAGCGCACAAACAATTCACTGCCCACGCGGATAGCAAACGAATAATCCGCCAGCTTCGGCTCCAGCGCCTGGGGCGAGCAGTTGAAGGCATCGCACAGCGCCTGCACCATGCTCTTGATGTTGCCGCTGCTGTCGATGACCTGGTCAATAGTGCGGTCTTCCACCGAAGCGGTCAGCACACTGAAGGTCAGGTCGGCAGGTTTGAAATTCTGACTTTTGAACACGCCAAAACGCACATCCGCCGCGGTTTTCACGAACACGATTTGCGCGTGGTTTTGATAACTGCGCTGGCCGTCATGAATCAGCGTCTTCTGGAAATCCGACTTACCCCCGGCTGATCCCCCTACAAACAAACACGGGAACCGCCCCGACTCGTACAGCGCCTCCATAAAAAACGACTCCGACGCCGACAGCCCGTCGAACACCACGTACGCCAAGGTATCGCGATGATCGATTGGTGTATTCACCTGCACCCGCTTGATATTGGCCACCAACTTGGCAATCCGCTCCTGCATTTTGAGGCGCTTGCCACCGCTGCGGATGTCCTCGCACTCCAACGGCACCATCACCACCTCGGCCGAGGCGATCACACTGGCATCGAACAACTGCAACACCATCCGATCCCAGCGCTCGCCGGTGCTGCAGTAGAGAGCATTGGGTGCGTTGCACAACTCGCCGGAGGTGGTGCACAGACTGATGGTGGATTGCGGGAAACGGCGCTTGAGCTTGGCGGCGATGGCGTCGATGTCCAAGTGCGGCGAGATGAAGCCCGTGATCAACGTCGGCGTGAGGCGCTGGGCGGCTAAAGCGGCGTCCAGGTCGCTGGCGGTACAGGTGAGGGTGGTGGTGCCTTGGCGAGCGGGCCGGGTTTTTTTTATGAGGGCGAGTGGATTCATGGGGTGGGCTCGGTCGGGTGGGGAAGCGGGGTAAGGCATGTGGTTAGTAGGGTTATCGGCAGGTTGGATGGGGGCTGGAGGGGGAGGGTGGGGGGATGCGACGGATGGACGCGGGTCGTAGGTGGGGATGCATACGGCGGCAGCTCTAGGTCAAGGCTATGAGAAAACCCGTGGGCCGTTTTAAAGTCTTTCGGCTACGTAAAGTCCACGAGCTATTGGTTGATGCCCTCGACTTTGCTTGAGCGTCGGCAGCTCTCTTGATGAACGCCGACCAATCTTATGCTGGGCTGTGGCAGCAGACACAAAGCTTGTTACCGTCAGGGTCTCGAAAGTACGCGCCGTAATAGTCGGGATGGTAGTGAGGCCTTAATCCAGGCGCGCCCTCACACGTTCCGCCTAAGGCCAGTGCGGTTGCGTGGCTTCTTCTTACCGCCTCCAGATTGGGTGCAAGTAGCGCCACCATATTTCCATTGCCGGGCTCGCATGCGTTGCCGTCAAATGGCTTTCCTATGACGAAAAGGGGGCGAGATGAGGTTTTTGAGACCCAACCGGCCCACGGCTTACTCGCTTCGCAGAATTTTAAAGTGAGGTCTAAGTCGGCCATTATTTTTGAGTAGAAACAAAGGCCCGATCAAAATCACCTACGCCTAAACAAACATGGGAAATCATGGTGGCTACCACTGCGGCTATGAATACGCATGAGTCTGGCCCGAAACGACTACCGGTGAAAGGGCCCAATCGGGCTCGCATCGCAGGCTTCACCGCGAAAGGCCCAGGTATCTACATCAGTCTCAAAGACTGAAAAATAAATCTGTGGTGAGCACAGCAAGTCTGCTCATCACAGGAACCTCATCTCTCAGGTGATGTTTTCACCCAGGAGGTGTAGATACCTCTGCCCCGATGGGATCAAAAATGATCCCGTACAACCAAGCTACAACAGTTGCCCGCCCGAGATATCAAACGTCGTCCCATTAGCCCAGGCCATGTCATCGGACAAGATCGCTGCAACCGCAGCGCCTATATCATCCTGCAGACCAACGCGGCCCAGGGAGATACGGCTGGCGATTGGTGGCCCAGCGGTCGTTTTTCCGCGATCCAGCTTGGTATTGCCCGATATCACCCCATAACTATCCCCATATCCACCAAGCGCAAGGACACACCATGACCAACCCAACCGAAACCGCCATCCTCGCCGGCGGCTGCTTCTGGGGCATGCAGGACCTGCTGCGACGCTACCCCGGCGTGCTGCGCACTCGCGTCGGCTACACCGGCGGCGATGTGCCGAATGCCACCTACCGCAACCATGGCAACCATGCCGAAGCGATTGAAATCGTGTTTGACCCGGCGGTGATTTCCTACCGACAGATCCTTGAGTTCTTTTTCCAGATCCATGACCCCAGCACGCCGAATCGGCAGGGCAATGATCTGGGGCCAAGCTATCGTTCGGCGATTTACTACCTGAGCGAGCAGCAACGGGAGATTGCCGAAGACACCGCGGCTGACGTGGATGCTTCCCAGCTATGGCCGGGGCCTGTGGTTACGCAGATAGAGCCTGCAAGGGAGTTCTGGGAGGCGGAGCCGGAGCATCAGGATTACCTGGAGCGGATACCCAACGGGTATACCTGCCACTTCATTCGGCCGAATTGGACGTTGCCCAAGCGGAGCTAAGCGTGAGTAGCGCTGGGGAGAGGCCGTGAATTCCGTGGTGAGCCCGTTCACCACAGCGAGCCCGTTCACCACAGCAAGCCCGCTCACAGGGTTATGCGTCAGCCTTTAAGACTTGTGTGGATACCTGTGTCTATCGGAGCAAGTCGAATCGTCGCTCCGCCCCTTCCACATTTATCCGCTTTACCTGAAGGCTTCAGCGCACCAGGCAAGGCTGCTTATTATCAAACCGCCACCCCGGAATCAGGAACTGCATCGCCACGCTGTCATCCCGCGCGCCGAGGCCCATGCCTTTGTACAGTTCATGGGCGTGGGCCACGGCGTCCATGTCGATGTCTACCCCCAGGCCGGGCCGGGTCGGCACCTTCACATAACCCCCTTCGATTTTCAGCGGCTCGCGGGTCAGGCGTTGGCCGTCCTGCCAGATCCAGTGGGTGTCGATAGCGGTGATGTCGCCCGGTGCGGCGGCGGCCACTTGGGTGAACATCGCCAGGGAAATATCGAAGTGGTTGTTGGAGTGCGAACCCCAGGTCAGGCCCCACTCGTGGCACATCTGCGCCACGCGCACCGAGCCTTGCATCGTCCAGAAGTGCGGGTCGGCCAGGGGGATGTCCACCGATTGCAGCTGGATCGCGTGGCCCATCTCGCGCCAGTCGGTGGCGATCATGTTGGTGGCGGTCTTGAGCCCGGTGGCGCGGCGGAATTCGGCCATGACTTCGCGGCCTGAGTAACCGTTTTCGGCACCGCAGGGGTCTTCGGCATAAGCCAGTACGTGGTGCTGGTCGCGGCACAGGCGGATGGCTTCTTTCAGCGACCAGGCGCCGTTGGGGTCGAGGGTGATGCGTGCCTCGGGGAAGCGTTCGGCCAGTGCGGTGACCGCTTCGATTTCGGCATCGCCGCTTAGCACGCCGCCCTTGAGCTTGAAGTCATTGAAGCCATATTTGGCCTGGGCCGCCTCGGCCAGGCGCACTACCGCCTCGGCGGTCAGGGCGGTTTCATGGCGCAGGCGGAACCACGCATCATCGCTGTCGGCCTCGTTGCGATAGGCCAGGTCGGTGGCCGTACGGTCGCCGACGTAGAACAGATAGCCCAGCATTTTCACCGCATCGCGCTGCTGGCCTTCGCCGAGCAGTGCGGCCACCGGCACTTCGAGAAACTGCCCCAGCAAGTCGAGCAAGGCGGCTTCCATGGCGGTCACCGCGTGGATGGTGATGCGCAGGTCAAAGGTCTGCAGGCCACGCCCGGCGGCATCCCGCGAGGCAAAAGTGCTGCGCATCCGGTTGAGGATGCGCTGGTACTGGCCGATGGGTTGGCCGATCACCAGGCTGCGCGCGTCTTCCAGGGTTTCGCGGATGCGTTCGCCGCCGGGTACTTCGCCGACGCCGGTGTGGCCGCTGCTGTCCTTGAGAATCACGATATTGCGCGTAAAAAATGGCCCATGGGCGCCGCTGAGGTTGAGCAGCATGCTGTCGTGGCCGGCCACGGGGATGACCTGAAAGTGAGTGACGATTGGCGTAGTCATGGCAGGTTCCTGGTTGAGCTTAAAGAGGTTTGCTGAGGGCGGCGCTGGGCACGCTGCCGGGCGCGGTCAAGGTGGACGAGGGCGAGGTCTTGGCGAAGAACACCAGGATCGCCGCCAGTACCGAGGTGCCGGCCAGGCCGTAGAGGCCGCCTTGGATCGAGCCGGTGGTCTGCTCCAGGAACCCAAACGTGGTTGGCGCAACAAAGCCGCCCAGGTTGCCGATGGAGTTGATCAGCGCGATCACCGCCGCGGCGATGCGCACATCCAGATAGCCCTGGGGGATCGGCCAGAACAGCGAAGACGCCGACTTGAAACCAATCGCCGCGAAGCAGATCGCCACAAAGGCGAAGATCGGCCCGCCGGTGGTGGACATGAACATGCCCGCCGCCGCAATCAACAGCGCCGCCGCGACCCAGGCCTGCTGGAATTTGAACTTGCCCGACAGCGAGGCGAAGGCATACATGGCGATGATCGAGATCAGCCACGGGATCGAGTTAAAGAAACCCACCTGCACATCGCTGAGGTCGCCCATCTTCTTGATGATGCTCGGCAGCCAGAAGGTTGCGGCGTAAATGGTCAGTTGGATGCAGAAGTACAGCGCGCAGAACAACAGAATCTGGCGGTCTTTGAGCAGTTGGCCGAGGGTCGGCTTGACGCTGGTCAGTGCCTCGCGCTCGCGCTGTTCCTGGTCGATGGCGTCCACCAGTGCGTCCTGTTCTTCGCGGGTCATCCATTTGGCGTCGTGGGGCTTGGAATCGAGCCAGAACCACACGAAGAACCCGATGGCCACCGAGGCCAGGCCTTCGATGGCGAACATCCACTGCCAACCGTGCAGGCCAAACCCTTCGATCTGCAGCAGTGCACCCGACAGCGGGCCGGAGATCAGCGAGGCCACCGCCGAGCCGCTGAGGAAAATCGCGATGGCTTTGCCGCGCTCCACACCCGGCAGCCAGCGTGTGAAGTAGTAGATCACTCCTGGGAAGAAACCAGCCTCGGCCACTCCCAGCAGAAAACGCAGAATGTAGAAGTGGGTTTCGTTCTGGATAAACGCCATCAACGTGGCGACGATGCCCCAGGTGAACATAATGCGGGTCAGCCAGATACGCGCGCCGACCTTTTGCAGCAGCATATTGGAGGGCACTTCGAAGAGGGCATACCCAATGAAAAACAGCCCGGCGCCAAAGCCATAGGCGGCCGCGCCGATGCCTAGGTCATGCTCCATGTGCGTTCGCACGAAGCCGATATTGACCCGGTCGATGTAGTTGAGGATGAACATGATCACGAACAGTGGGAGCACATGGCCCTTCACTTTGCTCACGGCGCGCGCGAGGACCGGACTGCGTTCTGAAGCAACAGCTGCGTGGTTTGAATTGTTCACAATTCAAGACTCCCCCTGATTATTTTTATGCGGGTTTGTGCGTTTTGTTGATAGACATCATACAAGTAGTTTTCTTGGGGTCGCAATGCACAGCTCGGGATTTGTTCTTATAAAGCCCGCCATTCAGTGAGCATTTTGGTTGTTTATCAGCTTTCGTTGGGTTTTTTGGCGGTTGTTAAGCCCGGAGTGTAGTCTCTCTCAAAGGACCCTAATAGGTCTTGATGTGTAGTGTTGTCATACAAGTGAGAGGGTTTCGGATTCGTGTCACGCCGAACAGGCAGAATGTTAAGCTTCTCCCCAGCCCAACCCCGTGGACCCGTCGCAATGCCCATCCAACCCCCAGCCACCCCACGCAAACGCTCCACCAACCTGGCTCAAGGCGTGGTCGATGATCTGACCCAGCGCATCCTGTTGGGGCAGTTGAAACCCGGTGAAAAACTGCCGTCCGAATCCACCATCGTTCTCGAACACGGCGTGAGCCGCACGGTGGTGCGCGAAGCCATTTCCAAGCTGCAGGCGTCCGGGCTGGTGGAGACGCGTCACGGCATCGGCACCTTTGTGCTGGAGCCGCGCGCCCAGCAAGGCTTGCGTCTGCATGTGGACACGGTAGCCAGTGTGCGCAACATGCTGGAGCTGCGCCTGGGCCTGGAGGTGCAGGCGGTGGCGTTGGCTGCGGGGCGACGCTCCGATGCGCAACTGGCCCATATGCGCCAGGCCCTGGATGACTATCAGGCGTCCCTGGCCAACAACGACAGTTGTGTGGAAGAAGACAAACGCTTCCACCAGCTGATTGCCGAAGCCACCGGCAATACCTTCTTCACCGAGATCATGCAGCACCTGGGCAGCGCTATGATTCCGCGCAGCCTGGTCA
Organism: Pseudomonas sp. MD330_10; assembly: GCF_042610415.1. Classification (NCBI taxonomy): domain Bacteria; kingdom Pseudomonadati; phylum Pseudomonadota; class Gammaproteobacteria; order Pseudomonadales; family Pseudomonadaceae; genus Pseudomonas; species Pseudomonas sp. MD330_10. The sequence continues at coordinate 27,144 of NZ_JBHGZU010000021.1, read as the reverse complement.
AGGGCGCCGAGCGCGGTGGCGCGGACTTCGCGAAGCTGGGGCAGTTGGCGCACCTGGAGCATGAGGCGATTTTTAACGCGATCAAGCGTCAGGATGCGGACGCGGCCCGCGCAGCCATGGTGCTGCACCTGACCAATAGCCGGGACCGGTTTTCCGGCGAGTAAGACGCTCGAACGCGCCCATAGGACCCTCAATTGAACGAACACACTTTATCCATGCGCCTGGAACGCGTGGCGGCGAACGTGCCGTCGGGCGCGCGCCTGGCCGATATCGGCTCGGACCACGCGTACCTGCCGGTAGCCTTGTTGCGTCGTGGCGCGATCAGCTCGGCGGTTGCGGGGGAGCTGGCGAGCACGCCGTTCCACGCGGCCCAGCGCACCGTGCGCGATAACGACCTGCAAGCGCACATCAGCGTGCGCCAGGCCAACGGCCTTGCGGCCATCGAGCCCGACGACGTCATTACCGCGATCAGCCTGTGCGGCATGGGCGGCGAGACGATTCGCGACATCCTGGACGGCGGCAAGGCGCGCTTGAGCGGCCGCGAGCGCCTGATTCTGCAACCCAATGGCGGCGAGGCACCGCTGCGCCATTGGTTGATGGATAACGCTTACACGATCCTCAACGAAGAGCTGGTGCACGAAAACCGCTTCTACTACGAAATCATCGTCGCCGAACGCGCCGGGCCGGTGGCCTACAGCGCCGAACAACTGTACTTCGGCCCACTGCAGATGCAGGCGCGCAGCCCGGTGTTTTTGGCTAAATGGCAACGGGCGTTGCGTCTGAAGCAGAAGGTGCTGGCAGGCCTTGAACAGTCGGAGCAGGGCGCTCTACACGGCAAGCAACAACACATCGCCCGGCAGGTGCAATGGATCCGGGAGCTGCTGGGTTAAGCACACCTCATCGCGTCTTCAAGTTTGCGCGGTAGGCAGCCGATAGCCTGCCTATGACGGCGGATGGTTGAAGCGTGTGCTTGTCCGAACATCCCCGTGCTTGTCGTCCCCGGCGGTGACACCGTCACTGCCAGGACTGAGTGCTTTCGCCCCATTTTCGAGCACGCTACGGCGCGTTTTTGCACATCGCCTGCCCTGTTTCGGGGCTGTGGCTCAACGGCCCGTATCTTGCTAGTCCCAGAATAATCAATGACATGGCGTTTTGCCGTTAGTCATTTCAAGGTTTCCCCCAGCGCTGCACCGCCTGGGTGGTTTGAGGGAGTAGTCGGACATGCACAGTTTGTTATCACCCGGTATCCGCCTGCTCGGACAGTTTGGTTTCGCGCGCAAATTCCAACTGCTGTTTTTGCTGTTCATGCTGCCCTTGGCGGGTAGCCTGTGGATGATCGGTCAGGACTACCGGGACAAATTAAGTGTGATTTCCAGCGAGCGTTCCGGTGTCAGCCAGTTGTTGGCGCTCGATAGCCTGGACGCGCAATTGACCGCCCAGCGCAACCTGGCTGCGCGCTGGAAGGCCGTGGATCTGCTGCGCGAGCCCACACCCGCTGCGAAGGCTGCCATGGCCGCCTTGGATGCCAACTACGCACCGATCCAACAAAGCCTGCAAACCTTGGGTGAAACACTCAAGGCGCAGAACGTCAGCGCGGACATTCAGGCACGCTTCGACACCTTGCAAGGCGCGGTCAAGGGCCTGGACAGCCAATCCCTGCGCGCCGTGGGTTGGTGGCCGGATGGCTACGACCGCTTCACGTCGGCGCTCGGTGCCATGCAGGCATTGCGCGAGCAGATCGCGCTGGATACCGGCCTGATCCTCGACCCCTGGTTGGAAACCTACCTGACGATGCAAATCGCCACGCAGCAGACGCCCGACCTGATCGAGCGCATCGGCCGCATGGCGGGCATCGGCCAGTCGTCCATCGCGTCGGGGCAGTTCACTTTGCAGAGCCGCTTGCAGATGCGTGACCTGCGCAGCCGCATCGGTGATGCGCGGGATCAACTGATCAAGGCCGCCGTATCGCTCAAGGCCAAGCCTTACGCGGGTATGGAGCCGTGGACCGCGCAGTACGACAACAGCCTGCAGGTGCTGGACAACGAACTCAAAGTGCTGGACGACGGCGTGTTCGGCGGCACGATCAAACTCGACACCGCTGCTTTCGAGCGCAGTGTCGACGCCATGCTGAGCAGCCTCGGCGCACTGCGCAACCAGTCGCTCAATTCTCTGGACGCGCGCCTGGCGTATTACCACGATCGCTCACTGCAGCAATTTATCCCGGTGGCGGCGACATTCGGCCTGCTGGCCTTGGCGGCGCTGTACCTGTTTATGAGCTTGCAAGCTTCTATCCGGCGTAGCGCCAGTGGCATCACGACCCTGGCCGAGTCCCTGCGCGACGGCAATCTGTGCGTGGAAGTGGCGGTGCAGGGGCGTGACGAATTGGCGGCGATCAGCACGGCATTGAACGTGGCGGTGATGCAACTGCGCACTAGCCTGTTGGGCGTCAATCACGAAACCCAGCAGCTCGGCTCGGCGGTGATCACCCTCAACACCCAATCGGGTAGCACCCTCAGCGAAGTCGAAGACCAGCAACATCAGATCAGCCAGATCGCCGCCGCCGCCACGCAGCTGGCCGCTACCTCCATGGGGGTCGCCAGAAGTTGCGAACAGGCCTCCGGCAGCGCCCAGCAAACCCGGCGCATCGCCGAGGACAGCAGCCGCGACAGCGAGCGCACCACGGCCAGCATCCAGCAGCTCAACCAGCGCCTGATCGACACCGCCGCAGCGTTGCAGCAAGTCAGCGATCAGGGCCAGCAGATTCAATCGGTGGTCGACACCATCCGCGGTATCGCCGAGCAGACCAACCTGCTGGCGCTCAACGCCGCCATTGAAGCGGCGCGCGCCGGTGAGCAAGGACGCGGCTTTGCGGTGGTGGCCGATGAAGTGCGCAGCCTGTCCCAACGCACTCAAGCATCCACCGCGCAGATCGCCGGCACGGTAGACAGCCTGCGCGCCACCGTGACCCAGGCCGTCACCCTGATGGGCGCCGCGTGCGAACAAGCACTGAGCGATGCCGAATCGGTCACCGGGCTGGGCGTGCGATTGGGCGAGATCGCCGGCGCGGTGCAGAACGTCACCGACACCTTGGCGCAAATCGCCACGGCGGTAGAGGAACAAGCGACCACGGCGGATGAAGTCAGCGGCAATATTCAACAAGTCGACCAGGCCGCCGGGCGCTTGCTCGACGGCGCCCGCGCGGTGAACCGCGCGGCGGACACCCTGAGCAAGGGCAGCCAGGCGCTGAGCGATAACACGGCGCGGTTCCGCCTGGATTGAGACAAGCACCTGACGGAGATTGCGCGCCACTCCCACGTTTTAGGCCCGACCGGTACGGCGTGATCACCCACCCAGGATGCAGGCTGAGACCCGCGAACGCATTGTAGTGGGCGGGCTTGCCCCGCGCTGGGCTGCGAAGCGGCCCCAAGACCGGCAACGCGGTGTACCTGAATCAACGCGGCGTGTGTAAGAGGGGCTGCTTCGCAGCCCAGCGCGGGGCAAGCCCGCTCACCACAGAGACGCGCTCGCCACAAATAAAACGCATGGACGTACACCCTCCCAGATGTTCCAAAGCCCGCTGAGACATCAGAGCCAGGCGGCGTCCCATAACGAAAAATCTCCAACCCGCTCCACCAGGCCGGCCCGCAGGGGATTGGCAATGATGTAACGAGCCATCTTGCACAAATCGTCCTGCGCACGCACCGCCCTGTCGTGATAACCGGGCTGCCAAACCCGCTCCTTGCTTTGGCGGCGTCGGTTGATGGTCAGCGTACTTCGTGACTTCACGCGCCTTATCACATCGGGCAAATTCCGTTGCTTCAACTCAAATAGCCAATGCACATGGTCTGGCATCACGACCCAGGCCAAAGAATCAACTAGGCCCAGTTCATGCGCCTGCCGCAGCTCGGCAACCAGCAGCCGACCCAGATAGAGGTCAGTGAACAAACGGCGACGGTGGTTCACAACGAAGGTCACTAGGTAGCTACGTCCATGTTCCGAATAGCGACCGTGACGCAGGCGATGGGATTGAGGGGGGAAGCGCATTGCGTTGCTCTATATGACTGTTCTGAAGAGCTTTAACGCTAGCCCGAGATGAGTGACGAGCATCTGTCAGTTGATGACCAGATGTATCCAGACTTGCTCGCCTGCAGCCCTGCAAGCTGACCGTAAGCAGCGATGCCCTTTCTGTTGATCAGACTCGTTATGGTGAACGGGGCTTTTTGTGGTGACCGGGGCTCTTGTGGTGAAGGGACTTTTTTGTGGTGAGCGGGGCTCTTGTGGTGAAGGGACTTTTTTGTGGTGAGCGGGCTTGCCCCGCGCTGGGCTGCGAAGCAGCCCCTCATAAGACCACCACGGTCACCCAGACAAACCGCGTCGCTGGTTTTGGGGCCGCTTCGCAGCCCAGCGCGGGGCAAGCCCGCTCACCACAGAAAGCCTAAAGCCCGCTGACCCCATCAAGCTCTCCCAATCCAACAAGGCTGTTCATAGCAGCAAGTCCTCTCAGCACAAACAGAGGTTCGGGTGTCGTTTCAGGAACCTTCGAGGCTGAGGGGGCTCACTTGTTGGGTCGCTCTTTTTTTTGCTGAAAGGACTCTGCATGCCTTCCACTCCGCCAGCGCTCCCTGAGCACGGCCCTATCAAACGCGAGCTGAGCCTGCGCGCCGTCGTCACCGGTACGCTGCTCGGTATCCTGCTCACGCCTTCCAATGTCTACGCCGGGCTGAAGATCGGCTGGTCGTTCAATATGTCGATCATTGCCCTGCTGGTCGGCTACGCGATCTGGCAAGGCCTGGCCCGGCGTTCGTCCCAGGCGCTGCCGTGGACGTTGCATGAAAGCAATATCAACCAGACCGTCGCCTCGGCCGCCGCGTCGATCATCTCCGGCGGGCTGGTGGCGCCGATTCCGGCCTATACCTTGCTGACCGGCAACCAGTTGGACGCGTTGCCGATGATCGCCTGGGTGTTCTCGGTGAGTTTTCTGGGGATCTGGATCGCCTGGTACCTGCGGCCCTCGTTGCTCAATGACAACGCGCTGAAATTTCCCGAAGGCATGGCCACCCTGGAAACCCTGCTGCACATCTACAACCATGGCCGCGAAGCCGCGACGCGCTTGAAAGTGCTGCTGGGCGCTGCGTTGCTGTCCGGGCTGGTCAAATGGGTGGACACGTTTCTATGGACCCTGCCGCGCTGGTCGCCGAGCGCCCACTTGGAGCGCCTGACCTTCAGTGCCGACCCGTCGCTGTTGCTGGTGGGGTTTGGCGGCATCATCGGCATCCGCGTCGGCCTGACCCTGTTGCTCGGCGCCGTGCTCGCCTGGGGTGGGCTTGCGCCATGGCTGCTGGCCGAAGGCTTGGTGATCGTGCCCGCCGGCAGCACCGGCCCGCAGTTTGCCGCGCTGGTGGAATGGCTGTTGTGGCCGGGCGTGAGCCTGATGGTGTGTTCGACCTTGGCGTCTCTGGCCATTCGGTTGTGGGCGCTATATGCTTCCAGCCGCTCTACCGGGGCGCAGGCTTGGCGTGTGCCCAAGCCCGGTCCGGCCGCTGGATTCGTGCTGGCGATTGCCTTGGTGGTCAGCCTGCAGGCGCTGTTGTTCGGCATCAACCTGTGGATGGCGCTGCTGACCATTCCGTTGGCGATCTGCCTGGCCGCGGTGGCCGCGCGCGTGGTGGGCGCCACTGGTATTCCGCCGATTGGCGCCATCGGGCAGTTGTCCCAGCTGAGTTTTGGCATCGTCGCGCCGGGCCAGGTGCCGATCAACCTGATGAGCGCTAACACCGCAGGCGGTTCAGCCGGGCAGTGCACCGACCTGATGAATGATTTCAAGGTGGGCAAGGCGATTGGCGCCACACCGCATAAACAGGTGATCGCGCAAATCCTGGGGATTTTTATCGGCAGCATCGTCGGCGTATTCGCTTACCTGGCGCTGATCCCCGACCCACAAGCCATGTTGTTGACCGAGCAGTGGCCTGCTCCGGCCGTCGCCACCTGGAAAGCCGTGGCGCAAACCCTGACCCATGGGCTTGACTCGTTGTCGATCAGTATCCGCTGGGCGATTGGGTTGGGCGGCGTGATCGGGGTACTGCTCGGCATTCTGGACAGCACCTTGCCCGCGCACCGTGCGCGTTACCTGCCCAGTGCCGCTGCGTTGGGCCTGGCATTCGTACTGCCGGCGTCGGTCTCGCTGATGATGGCCCTCGGCGCCGTGCTGACCTGGCTGGTGAGTTGCCGTTGGCCGAGCCTCACCGAGCGCTTTGCAATCACCGCTGCGGCGGGGTTGATCGCCGGGGAGAGTATCACCGGGGTCGGCGCTTCGCTGTGGGCGATGGTCAACGGCTGAGGTCGATACGGCTCGGCCTGCACCGAGCCGCTCGCCACACTCACGCGGTTGGTTAATGCACGGCACTCGGCCGCGTTGGCGTAGTCTGTTGCTACACACCTACTGTCGCCCGCGGAGTTTGTATGATCACTGTCCACCATCTGAACAACTCGCGCTCCCAGCGCATCCTGTGGCTACTGGAAGAACTGGGCCTGCCCTACGAGATCAAGCGTTACCAGCGCGACTCCAAGACCAACCTCGCGCCGCCTGAACTCAAAGCGGTCCACCCACTGGGCAAGTCCCCGGTGATCGAGGACGGCCCCCATGTGGTGATCGAGTCCGGCGCCATCGTTGACTACCTGATCCGCCGCCACGGCCAGGGCCGCTTGCAGCCCGATCCGGCCAGCGCCACCTATGACGAATACGTGCAATGGCTGCATTTCGCCGAAGGCTCGGCGATGCTGCCGTTGATGCTCAACCTGTATGTCGGCCGCCTGGGCGAGGCCGGCGCGCCGTTGCATCCGCGTATCGAATCGGAACTGGCCAACTACCTGGGCTACCTCAACGACGTGCTGGCGCGCACCCCGTACCTGGTGGGTGAAGCCATCAGCGGCGCGGATATCCAGATGAGTTTTATCGGCGAAATCGCCCAAGCCCAAGGCAAATTGCAGGCTTACCCGCATCTGGCGGCGTGGCTGCAACGCCTGCAAGCGCGCCCGGCCTACCGCAAAGCGGTGGAGCAGGGTGGCGAGTACGCGTTCGCAAAATGACCGTGTGATGCAGGCGGCATTGTCGTCGAGGAATGTTCAGATCCACACATCATTCGTCGCCGTGCGATCGCCGCCTTCATGCCCGGTGTTCAACACGCCACGCGGCTCGATCATCAGCAACCGGGCTTCGCCCTCCGAAGCCGTGCGGTGCTGCATGCCACGCGGCACCACATACAGTTCGCCTGGCGCCACATACACCGGCCCGTCCGGCAGATCGATGCGCAAGGTGCCTTCGAGCACCAGGAACGCTTCGTCGGTTTCCGGGTGGGCATGCCAGATGAACTCACCTTCAATGCGCACCACTTTGAATTGGTAGTCGTTCATTTGCGCAACGACCCTGGGGCTCCACTGTTCAGGGATAAGCGAAGCTTTGCGGGTGAGGTTGATCGGTTGTGCGGTGGGGTTTGACTGAGCCATCACGAAGCCTCTGATCATTTATAGGATGACCAGACTATCGACGCGATGGCCAAACGGGCTTGCACGATTGTGCGCGTCAGCGCACCCGCGTGCGGCTCTGCACCGCCAGGTCCAGGGCCTTTTGCATGTCCAGGCGGGCCGAGCGTCCTACGTCTTTGTCGTCAAGCTGGTAGTTGCGCTCCGAGGGCAGGATTGGCGCGGTGAGGTCTTGGGCGTCGCTGCGTTCGAAATCATGCTGATCACCGATGGTCATGGCGCTACGGCGCAGCAGCATGCGCAGTTGCTCGGGCTGCAACTGCGGGTTAATCGACAGCATCGCCGCCGCGAGGCCGGCCACCATTGGCGTCGCGTACGAGGTGCCGCAATGCACGGCGCCTTGTTCGTCGGCCCCCGGCGTCGAAGCGTGGGTGCAGGCTGCGGCGGTGATGTCCACGCGCATATCCACGTTCGATGAGCTGCGGGTGACCGCATAGCCTGGATCATCCACCCCCACGTCAGTGCGCTCGCTGCGCTGGTGCCCGCCCACCACCAACAGTTGCTCGGTGATAAACGAGGAGGGCAGGCGATAGTCATCGGTGCCGGAGAACGCCGAGCCATTCCCCGCGGAATTCACCACGATCACGTCGGGATGTTCCTTGCGCAGCCACAGGAAAAATTCCTCCAGCAGTTCCTCGTAGCCGCTCATGGCGATGCCCGAGCGCACCAGGGAATCGACCTCCTTGCCGTTGACGTCTTGAGTGCCGACGCGATGGATACCCCAGCTCCAGTTCAGCACCCGCACGCCGTCCTCCACCAGGTTGACCGAGGCGGCGATGTTGGCGGTGATGCCGGCGTCGGAGTTGCGGTCAACGATGACCTCGAAGCCGCCGCTGGCCTTATCCAGACCGCTCAGCAAGCCCCGGTTGCCGCCCTTGTCCCAGCGCGCCGCGAGGATGCCGGTGACGGTAGTGCCATGGCTGTCGGGCTTGGAGGTGTCGCGAGCGTACACGCAGGTACGCTTCCCCGTGCATGCGCCGAGGTCGTCGGCGAAGTCCGCGGTGTCGAAATCCACGCCGCGTTCGATCACGCCGATGCGAATTGGTTGTGGCGTGATCGGTGTGTGGTGCCCAGGGATGCGCCGCTGATAGTAGGCCACCGCGTCGAGAAAACGGTTGGCGGCCCACTCATCGGAGTCCGGCGCAGGCTTGCTCGGCGTGGCCTGTGGCGCGGCCTGCTCCTGTTCTTCGGCGCCCGACTCTTCGATCACCACCGCATCTACCCCGGTCTCGCTGCCCAGGCGCAGCACCAGCGCGTCACGCTGCATCAGGTCTTTGGCGGGCAAACGTAGTTGGTAGACATTCAGCGGCGCGATGGCACCAACCACCGTCGCCCCGTATTTACGGGCCAGGCGCTCGGCTTCCTGGCGGCCGTTCTGGTCTTCCTCGATCAGCACGCTGACCAGGTCCACATAGGTGGTCAGGCCGTCCATGTTCTTTGCCACTTCATCCGGGCGGGCGGCCATCACATGGCTGTGGCGCAGAGTGAGCCATGCCGCGTTACTGGTGCGCGGGCCGTCCTCCAGCCATAACGGGCCGCTCTGGTAGTGGCTGCTGTCGAGGCGCAGGCGCAGGGTGTTGCTGTCACGCACGACGGTTGGCGCGGGCAGGGCCTTACCCGCCAGTTTCAACTGCGGCGTGGCAGCGCCCAGCCCGCGGACGCTGAGGCACCAGTCCTGCTCGCGGTTTTCCAGCAGGTCGCCGCAGCGCTTGAGGTTTTCCAGGCGCAGGGGCTCCTGGGCACAGGCGGCTGCGCTGGCGGCCAATGTGAAGAGGGTTGCGAGGGCGGAGGATTTGAAGGGCATGGGCCAGGTTCTTTGCCGGGAGGTGTTGTTCCGACTACGGCAAGGTGTGCCGCGTTCCAAGACTTTGAACTCCTGCGGCGCCGCTTGGCTCCTATTTCGTAAGGTTCTGCACCAGGGATGTCGCGATGACCGATCTACACCTGCCCGCCGGTAAGCCCGGCACCGTCTTTGAAACCGACCTGCCGGCGCGCCTCGACCGCTTGCCCTGGGGCCGCTTTCACACCTTGCTGGTGTTCGCGCTGGGGATCACCTGGTTGCTCGACGGCCTGGAGGTGACCTTGGCCGGCTCAGTGTCCGGCGCGCTGAAGGCCAGCCCCGAACTGCGCATGAGCAATTTCGACATCGGCCTGGCCGGCGGCGTGTACATCGCTGGCGCCGTGCTCGGGGCGCTGTTGTTCGGCTGGCTCACCGATCGCCTGGGGCGGCGCAAACTGTTCTTCATTACCTTGTGGCTGTACATCGGCGCTACGGCGGCCACCGCGTTTTCATTCAGCCTGGAGAGCTTTTTGCTGTTTCGCTTTCTCACCGGCATGGGCATCGGCGGCGAGTACACCGCGATCAATTCGACCATTCAGGAATTCACCCCGGCGCGTTATCGCGGCTGGGTCGACCTCACCATCAACGGCACCTTCTGGCTGGGGGCGGCGCTGGGTGCCGGTGGGGCCATTGTGTTGCTCGACCCTAACGTGGTCGGCGGCGACCTCGGCTGGCGCCTGTGTTTCGGCATCGGTGCGGCCCTGGGCCTGATTATTCTGGTGATGCGCCTGTGGTTGCCGGAAAGCCCGCGCTGGTTGCTGATTCACGGCCGGCACGACGAAGCCCTGCGCATCGTCGAAGGTATCGAAGCCCGCCTGCGCGACCAGGGCCACACACTGCCGGCGGTCAACAGCCCGGCTTTGCGGTTGCACCCCCGCGATCACACGCCCTTGGGTGAAATCTTTTACACCCTGTTCGTCAGCTTTCGCCGCCGGGCGCTGGTGGGCATGACCCTGCTGACCGCCCAGGCGTTTTTCTACAATGCGATCTTCTTCACCTACGCGCTGGTCTTGACTGACTTCTACCAAGTGCCCGCCGAACAGGTTGGCTGGTATGTGCTGCCGTTGGCCCTGGGCAATTTCTGTGGGCCGCTGCTGTTGGGGCGGCTATTCGACGTGATTGGCCGGCGCGTGATGATCAGCCTCACCTATGCGGTGTCTGGCGTGTTGCTGGCCCTGAGCGGTTACGCCTTTGCGCAAGGCTGGTTCGATGTGACCCAGCAAGCCATAGCGTGGATGGTGATCTTCTTCTTCGCGTCGGCTGCGGCCAGCTCGGCCTACCTGACCGTTGCCGAAACCTTTCCCCTGGAAATCCGCGCGTTGGCCATCGCGGTGTTTTATGCCTTCGGTACCGGGCTGGGCGGGATTATCGGGCCGACCCTGTTCGGGCAACTGATCCAGACACAGCAGCGTGGCAGCCTGTTGATCGGCTATCTGATCGGCGCCGCATTGATGTGCGGCGCGGCGCTGGTGCAGGCGATCTGGGGCGTGGCGGCGGAACGGCAAGCATTGGAAAGCGTGGCCAGGCCGTTGTCACAGGCCAAGGATTGAAGCGCGGCGGGCGAGTCAACGCCGCCGGCGCGATTCAAGCCCTTCGAATATTCCCATGCCCACCAGCATGGCGAGTACGAACACTAGCACCTGCCACTGCCCCGTCAGCACCAGCGCTATCGCCGGCCCGGGGCACAAGCCGGCAATCGCCCAGCCCATGCCGAACAGTAGGCTGCCCAGCACCAGGCGTTTGTCGATGCGGCTCTGCGTGGGCATCTGCATCGGCGCGCCCAGCAACGACATGTTGCGCCGTCGGGCGAAGTAGAACAGCACGCCGCTGACCATCAGCGCACCGCCCATCACCCATGCCAGCGAAGGGTCCCATTCGCCTGCGAGATCCAGAAACCCCATGACTTTGGCGGGATTGGTCATGCCGCTCAGGTACAGTCCCAGGCCGAAGATCAGGCCAGTCAGTAACGCCGTCAGTCGACGCATGTTCAAACCCCCAGCCAATGGCGGATCACATAGACCCCGACAAAGCCACTGCCCATAAAACACCCCACTGCCACCATCGAACGTGGCGACAATCGCGACAGCCCGCAGATCCCATGCCCGCTGGTACAACCGGCGCCATAGCGCGTCCCGATCCCCACCATCAACCCTGCCACCACCAACCCAAAACCGCCGACCGGAAACGACGAAGCCGGCAGTTCACCGAACAGCGACCACAGCCACGGAGAAACCAGCAGGCCGGTCAAGAACAGCGCTTTCTCGCCACGGCCCTCGCCATGGCGTGACAGCAGGCCGCCCAACAACCCGCTGATACCGGCGATGCGGCCGTTAAACAGAATGAACAGCCCGGCCGATAACCCAATAAGGGCACCGCCGAGCAGGGAGGACCAAGGGGTGAAATCTGGGGAGAGGGTCATGGGGTAGGACCAGTGGGGGAGGGTGATGTACCGCTAGCATAGTTTGGATGCTTGAGCCTGTGAAAGCTGGCTTTCGGTCGCATCCTTGAGACGTCGCCAGCAGAGGGGACCTTCACGATGACGGCGCATCAGCCCCCCTGCCTCAAGCGCAGTGCCGACGGTTCAGCAAGCCTGCGCCACCAACCCATTACTGACCCTGCGCCCCAGCACCAGCACCGTGGCGAAGCCCAGCACCACCAGCCCCGTAGCCATACTGAGCAGCACCGAGCTGCCCATCTGATCAACGATGCGCCCACCAAAGAACGAGCCCAGGGCGATGATCACCTGGAACAAGGCGACGAACAGCGGCATGCCGCGCTCCACGTCCTTTGGGGCGACGACGAACATCCAGATACTCGCGCAGGCCGGAAAGGCGCCGAAGGCGAAGCCCCACAAGGCGATCAGCATGGCGGCGCCGGTCAGGCCGGTGGCGAAGTACGGGAACAGCGCGGTGCTTGTGCCGATCATCAGCGCCACCAGCAACAAAGTGTGGCGCACGCTGCGGTTGGCGGCGAAGCCGGCGAAGATATTGCCCATCACGCCTGCCACGCCATACAGCAATAACAGCGAGCCAATGGTCGGCCCGTCGAAGCCGGAGCTGTGCTTGAAGAACGGCGCCACATAGGTGTAAGCGGCAAAGTGCGCCAGGCCGATCAGCAGCACGGCAATCAAGCCGACCCGGGCCTGTGGGTTGATGAACAGCGCAGGTAGATCACTGATGCGAATGGCTTTCTCCGGGGTGAGCCGGGGCAGCAGGAAGATCTGCGCCAGCAGCACCGGCACGCCCACCAACGCGGTAACCAGAAACGTCATGCGCCAGCCCATCAGGCCGCTCAGCCAGGTCCCGACGGGCACGCCCAGCACGGTGGCCAGGGTTACGCCGACCATGATGATCGAAGTCGCCTGCGCCACGCCGACCCCTTTGGGCGCCAGGCGCCCGCTCAGCGCAATGGCCGTGGCCCAGAAGCCGCCGATGCTGATGCCCAGTAACACACGACCGAACAGCAACAAGCTGAAGTCGCTGGCATAGGCCACGACGGCGTTGGCGATGATCATGATCAGCGTCAGGCCGATCAGCAGATAGCGCCGGTCCATCGCGCCGATACTCACCGACAGCAACGGCGCTGCCAGCGCGGCCATGATGCCGGGCAGCGTCACCATCAGCCCGGCGTGGCCGGCGCTGATGCCTAAGTCGCTGGCGACGTCATTGAGCACCCCCACCGGCAGAAATTCGCTGGTAACCAGGGCGAAGGCGCCCACGGCGACCGACAGAATCGCCAACCACTGTTGTTTGACGCTTTGCTGATTATGTTCGGGAAGGCCACGAGGGGCCTGGCTGGCGCTTGGCATAAGTTGGGTTCCGGGAGAGGGCCGACTGAAGTCAGTCGACGGGGACGCGGGGAGGAAAGTGGAGGCGATTATAGGAAGCCGGTCTGGCGATTAAACAGGTCGGTGGTTCGATAGTGATCATCACTGCAATTAATGCGCGCTGCTCAACGAAGCGCTTTAAAGCGATAACGCGTAAATGTTTCGCAAACATCAAGGCGGAACGTACGCAGTTGCTGCTCCACTACAAAGGGACGCTTCGAAAGAAGCGGTTTGTATTTTTCCCGTCAATACAGTGAGTCCCAACACATGACTACGGTTAACAGCACGCCAACGACATCCTCTACCTCCCAGGCCAGTTACGTCACTCCAGGGGTTGACGACTCGACGGCCGCGTCGCGGCTCTTCGACGATCTTAATTCCTCTGTTGCGCTAGAGGGGGGGCTGTACGAGACCGCCAAGCAATCGGCCATCCATGGTTCTATTTTGAACAACTTCAATCCCCTGCCCACGCTTGAACAAATGCGTCTTCAAATCAGTGATTCTGATTGGAACTCAGTGGCAAACGTTCCCAGTGCTCGCCTGGGCGCGCTGCTCCATACGCCTTTGGGCAAGGAGCTGGGAAAAAAACTGGGAGAAAAGCTCAAGAGCCAGCTTGGCGGTGATCAATCTCCGACGAGTTTTGACCTCACGGCGGCGGGGGCCTTCAGTCTGTTGGAGAAAGGCAGCTCCTCCGAAGCGTCAGCCAACCCCACAAGCCCCACTCATTTTGCGGGCATTCAACTGAAGCCATTTGCTTCTAGCACCCCGCAAGAGGTATTCGACAACTTGGCCAGTAATCTCGTGCGCAAGGGCCTCGTCTCGCAAGCGTTGGCGCCTGCCGCGGCGTATTTGGTTTTGTGGAAAACCATGCCCGAATACCTCATTAGAGACATGCCTGCCAACTTCGATTTCAACTCCGCTGAAGGGATGAAGTTCACCGCCCAGGTACGCAAGATGGAGGCCGATGCGCCGGTGTCTGGCATTCAGCGTACGTATCAAGAAATTGAGGACCTGATGTATCCCGAGCGCGCAGAAACCCGGCGAGCCCAGACGGTGATTTAACTTCGCCGGGGATAGGTTTTCTGAGATAACGCTGGCATGGCCCTGAATTATCCAATAGGTTCTGGCTTTATTGTCCTGCGCCATCAACTCCTTCGGAATTCGCCCCATGCTTCTGCGTTCCAGCCTGTTATGCCTGTGCTTGTTCAGCGGTCTGTCTCAGGCCGCTGTCGACTGCTCCGCGATGGCGGAAAAAATCTCCGGCACGGCGCCTGAATTTCATCCTGCGGTGCAGGGCAAGGTTATCGGCACCGGGCGCGCGCATTTTCATACCGCGCCGGATGAGGCTTGTGCCAACAAGAAGCTGTTCGTGATCCCCGGTGACGGCCTGACGGTCTACGCCATGCTGGAAGACCAGACCTGGGTGCAAGTGAATTTCGTGGCCAAGGATGGCGAGGACTACACCGGTTGGCTCAAGGCCGACCGGGTTGAGATTGGGGAGGCGTACGGCGCGCCGTCGGACGAGGTGGAGTGATCGGCGCCATGGAGGGCGCGAGCAGTCTGTCCAGGTAACCGCGAGGAGCTGTGCAATGGTGAACGACTGGAAGGGCCAGGTCGCGCTGGTGAGTGGCGCTGGCAGTGAGCAGGGGATTGGCCTGGCAATTGCGCGGCGGCTGGGAGCGGCGGGGGCAAAGCTGATCATCACCGGCAGCAGTGCCCGCATCCACGAGCGCGTCGCGCAATTGAGCGAGGAGGGTTACGAGGTGCAAGGGCGTGCGGCGGACCTCACCCAAGCCGATCAGGTCGCGCAATTGGTGGCGTGGGCTGAGTCGTGCTGGGGTCGAATCGATGTGCTGGTGAACAACGCGGGCATGGCGATGCAGGGCGACGCCGAAGCTTTCGCTGAGGTGGCCAGCATGAGCCTCGATGCTTGGAATGCGTCAATCGCGCGCAACCTGACCACGGCGTTTCTGCTGACTCGCGCGGTCCTGCCGGGGATGCAGCAGCGTCGTTACGGGCGCATTGTACAGGTCAGCTCCACCACCGGCACCCGGGTCAGCAACCCTGGCGAGGCGGCGTATGCGGCGGCCAAAGCCGGCATGGTGGGTATGAACATGAGCCTGGCGTTGGAAGTCGCGCCCTTTGGCATCACCGTGAACTCGGTGGCGCCGGGGTGGATCGCGACGCAGTCCAGCACCGCCGAAGAAATCGCCGCCGCTCAGTATGTGCCCGTGGGGCGTGCCGGCAGGCCGGATGAGGTCGCGGCAGCGGTGGTGTTTCTGGCGTCGCCGGAGGCCAGCTACATCACCGGCGAACTGCTGGTGATCGACGGCGGCAACTGCCTGTCGGAGAACAAAGGCCCGCGTTGAGGTTCAGGCAAATGCCGCCACCATAAACGCCTCAAGCCCTTGCTCCTCAAGGATTTCGATGGAGAAGTGCCCGAAACGCTTGGGCAGCCAGATGATGCGCGTGCCCGCCGGCGATTGCAGGTCCTCCAGGGCCAACGGTAGGCCGTTTTCGTCCTCGGGCTGCACACCCTTGGCGACCAGTTCGGCGTAAGCCACCTCGATGTCCGGCGTGGTGTAGCAATGCCGGTAAATCATGCCCTCACCGTGAGTGTCCAACAGCATCCGCAGGTTGCCGGCCAACGGCTGTACCAGCATAAAACGCTCCTGGCCCATCAGCGCTACCGCATAGCGCACATGCAGGCCGCCGCGTTCCCAGACCTGAGTCGTGGAGATGCGCGCATTAAGAATGTTGGCGTAATAAGCGCACGCCTCGTCGAGGTCCTCGACCAAGATATCGACGTGACTGAATTTCAGATCCATTGCTGGCCATCCGGCGAAAGAGGGAAGCCCACGACAGTAGCCGATTTGCGTGCCCCAAAACACCTTGTGCCAATTCTAGGATTCAGCCCCCGGCGGATGACCGAAATACGCCTTATAGGCATGGTTGAAGTTGGCAGGGTTGGCGTAGCCCAGGCGGTGGGCAATCTGCGCGACGTGCCATTTGCGCTGGCGCAGTAGGGTGCGCGCCAGTTCCAGGCGTTGTTGGCGCACGTAATTGAGCATCGACTGGCCGTACACGCGGCTGAAGGCGCGTCTCAGGGTGGTTTCGCCCACGCCCAGTTCCCGTGCCAGCGCCAGCGTACCGGGTGGGTTCATCAGGTTGGCGTCGAGCTTGAAGCGTGCCTCGTGTGCCAGGTCCGAATGGCTGCGCAGCGGGACCATGGGCTTGGCTGGCTGCGGCGCCAGATGCGTCGCCAACTCGACCAGCACGGCCAGGCTCAGGCTTTCCTGATTCAGCCGCTCCAACGCCCCTTGGTAGGGCGAGTGATAAAGGCGCTCGAACAAACGCCCGACGGCGCGACAGCCATGCAACTCCGAAAAGTGCATGCCATCGTCGAGCAGCCTGGCCAGCGGTTGCAGTGACGGGTCTTCTTCGGCCAATTCGCGTAGATAGTCGCCGCCGATGCGCAGCCCCGCCATGCGCGCACGGCTGCCGGCAGGCATCTGGTCCATGGCTTCCATGCTTTCGCTCAAGCCCAGTACATGGGGCGCGCCGGGGGTGTATTGATTGAGCCGACCGTCCACCCGATGCTGCCATTGACCACCCAGCACCTGCACGATGCACACGCTGTCGGGCAGCACTTTGTGGATGCGCAACGGCTCGGGAAACTGCAAGTCGCAGTCGAAATATTGCACATGTGGCCGCACCGTCTGCGCGCGGTAATGGCCGATCGCGCTGCCCATGACCTGCCGTGCGCTGTCATCGAATACACCGGCCTGGTCCAGGGCCTCCGGGTGATCGAAGCAGAAGCGGGTGTCCAAGTAGGGGTTGCGGCGGTCCATTGGCAAAAGCGTCCGTTAGAGCTGGTGGGCAGCGTTGCATGATATCGACATCGGGCAGGCCGATCAGTTGTTGTGAGTCACGGCCTTATTGTTGTGCGCCACGGCCGGCCCGCTTGGCAGGCGGCCAAGCGTTGATTTCAATGGTCGGCTTTGAACTGTCGAGGAAGCCGCAAATGTTGATGTATCGCAAGTGGGCAGCGCTGCTGGGCTTGGTTCTGGCCGTGATCGCGGGGCTCGCCCATGCTGACAACCGCCCGGAAGTCGCGGAAAAAGTGCTGGCCTATGCCGGTGAAGGCGGCGTGAAAGTCTGGACCCTGCGTATCGGTGCGCGCAGCGACAATCAGGCGCTGGTGCAGCTAGAGGGCGTGGACCATGACTGGAACATGAAGATCCAGAAGATGGCCGTGGAAAAGACCAGCAAGGACACCCGCTATTCCACCACCGTGGACGGTCAGAAGTTCGTGGTGCTGGTGCTGCAACAAGGTTGGGGCGAACTGTACTTGCCCGGCGAGTCGCAGACGCTGAACGTCGGTTATGACGAGTTCCTGTCCAGCCAAGGCAATGCACAGGCCTTTTTGACCGATTATTTGCAGGCCAACTGAGCCATGGGCCGATTCGCGCGGTGGTCGTGGCCGCTGACGATGTTGCTGCTGCCGCTGGTATTGATGGGCTGGGCCAGTGTGCAAAGCGGGCGTGTCGATGACGTGCTGCGCGAAGCACAGAGTGTCGGCAGTGACTATGCCTGGCTGCGCGTGCGTCAGGTGCTGGCTGGGTTGGCCTACTGGCTGGCCCTCGCCGCATTCGTGGCCGGGCCCGCGACGTGGCTCAAGCTGCGGCTGGATGCCTGGCGCGCGCTGAAGTCCAGGGATTTTCTCTACCACCGCCTGTTTCTCTGCTGGCGTGCCTTGGGGCATTGGCTGGCGGCGTACACCGCGCTATTGGTGGGGGCATTGGCCTTGAGCCTGTTGTATGAACTGAGCTGGGGCTGGAGCCACTTCAAGGCCGGTGGCTGGTTCATGCTGCTGGTGGCAGTGCCGGTGGTTGCCGTGCTGTGGGCCGGATGCTTGCTGATCGGGCGTCTGCGCCAGCAATGGCATGCCCTGGATAGCCCGTCCTCGGCGTTTCTGGGGCAAAGCATCGGGCGCGACAAGGCTCCGGCCTTGTGGGCGTGGATTGAACAACTGGCCACCGCCACCGGCGCGCCGGTGCCCGACCATATCGTGGTGGGCATCGACCAATCGTTTTTCGTCACCAGCGTCGATGTGCTCTTGCAACCGCCCGGCGACTCGCTCAGCGGGCGCACCCTTTACCTGCCGCTGACCTACCTCTCGACCCTGAGCCAGGCCGAGACGGCATCCATCATCGGTCATGAGCTGGGCCATTTCAGCAGTCGCGACACCGAGCGCGGCAGCGAAATCGGCGCGCATTTCAGCCTGATGTGTCTGCACTGTGCGTTTATCCGCGCTGAAGATGCCGACCCGGCCTGGATCGAGCGTCCGGCGATCTGGATGACGCAGCGTTTCCTGCACCACTTTCAACTGGCGGTGCATCACTGGGGCCGCGCTCAAGAACTGGTCGCGGATCGGGTGGGCGGCAACATCGGTGGCGAGCGGCTGTTCTGCCAAGCGCTGTTACGGGTGATCGCGCTGGACGCTGAAATCAACACGCTGCTCAGCGAGCGTCACCCCAACCTGATCCAGGCATTGGCCGACCATCTGCGCCATACCCCGCTGCGCCTGAACGAGGCAGCACTGGATCACGCCATCGCCCACCCTTTCGATACGCACCCGCCCACGGCATTACGCCTTCAGCAACTGGGCGTCACGCTGGATGAAGCCCTGCTGGCCGAGGCCACCCGTGTGCCCACCGAACACGACCGACACTGGTTCAGCCAACTCACCCGTACGGCGTCGTCGGCTGCCACACAGCCCGTATCACCGCCGATATCAACCGTCCAAGGAGAATGACCATGACCCAACCCACCGATCCGCTGGCGGATCTCGCCGGTGCACTCAGCCAGGAATATGCCGACTCCCGCGACGCTCAACGCAAGCGTGCGGTCGCCGAACTTGAGCAGGTTATCCAGCGCGTACCCGAGCAGACCGAATTCACCAACTCGCGCCGGTACAAGGTGCGCGGTCCGCTGTTTTTACTGATTTCCCTGGCGCTGCTGGGGTTCGCGCTGCACCGGGGCTCCACCGGCCTTGGCGTGTGTGCCGCAGTGATGGCCGTGGTGTTCGTGCTGCTCACCTGGCAGCACCGCAACGCCGGGCAACACGCCTTTATGCGCCTGACCCGCCGCCAGCTGTTTGTGGACACCCTCAGCGCGCCAGTGGATCTGGTGGACATTGTCGACGTCTCCATCAGTGAGGAAGGCTGGCTGACGGTGCAGAAACTGATTTTGCGTGCCGATGCGCCCCTGCCTGTCCATCGCTCCGCGCGACAGCTGTTCGGCAACCAGGCCCTGGCCCTGAAAAAGCCCCAGCCGCAGATCCGCATCCAGTCCGCCGGCCTGATGCAGGGCGGCCGCACCCTGGACTGCGACCATATCGCAGAGATCCTCAACGCCTATTGCCAGGCCGCCCATGCGCAACGTCACCTCGATGCGTTGCGCCAGGAAACCCAGCGGGCTTGATCGGTCCGCTAGCGCAGCGGCACATACACATCGGTCTGCCATTGATCCTGCGGCGTCTCGGGGTAGACGCTCAGGTAATGGAAGAACAGCGGGTGGTCGCGAAGCTCCTCGCCGCTGGCAGGCAGCCAATCGCGGTAAATCGGATAAATCGTTTCGCCGATATGATCCGGCGAGCCCACATGCCGCACCACCACGCAGCGCCCGGCAGGAATGATGCGCGCATGCACGCCAAACCCATTCGGCGCCACCGCCTCGTCAATCTCGCCACAGATAGCAAAGCGAAACGCCTCGGGCGCAGTGGTATCGGGGTTGTTATAGGGAATGCCAAACGTGCGGCTCGACGCCACCGGCGACTGGCCGCTCTGCTTGCGCCATTGGATAAATCGGCTGGTCGTCTGGTCGACCAGCCCGGCGGGCCCGCAATGCTCAAGCGCGGCCACCTGGGTGTGGGGAAATTCTACGATGCGTAATTGCATGATGATCGTCCTGGAAAAGTGAGGGATAGCGAACACCGCATTCCAGGTCTGCCAGTTCGGCGCCTTCCTGAACGCACTCGGCGCCATACCGAACGCCCGCCGGAACGCCCGGCTAAATGCCTCCGGGCTATCGAAACCGGCACTGAGCGCGGCCTCCAGCACCGAATAATCGGCAGCGGTTGCCAGGCTATGGGCCGCACGACGCAGGCGCATCAGTTGCACATAACGCGACACCGGCACGCCGACAAACGCGGTGAACTGTCGATGGAAGTGAAACACCGAAAAATTCGCCACCCGGCTCAACGTATTCACCGACAGGTCGCCTTCGAGGTTGGCCTGGATGTAGGCGAGGACGGCGTTGAAGCGCTTGGTGTAGGCGCGTTGGGTCGGCGTCTCGGACACTGGGAGAAACTCCTGGAAGGGCGGTCGGCGATAGAGTCGACTATAGCGGGGCGCGCGTGCCTAGCCGGGTTTGCTCAAGGTGCGATTGGGGTAAGAGTCTCTACACAACCCGTTCAGTGAAAACATAACCTGAGAACATCAGGTTTTTGTGGTGAGCAGGCTTGCCCTGCGCTGGGCTGCGAAGCAGCCCTGAGACCAAACGCTGAGTACCAACAGAAGAGTTCCAATACCTTTATTGGGCCTGCTTCGCAGCCCAGCGCAGGGCCAAAACGCTCACCACAACGTTATTTGTCGCCTGTGAGAGTGTCGTGTGAATAGCTAAGGCGCGATTGGCGCAATCAAACATCACGCGCCTAGACCTCGTTACAAAAGCGCGTCTTCTCGTCCCAGCTGCGTTCTACCCAACCGGGTTGCCAGTGGATGGTATCGATATGAATCACCGGCAAGCCCGTACGCTGGCCAAGCTTGCGCGCTAACGTACTTTTGCCGGAACCGGGTTGACCGACGATCATCACGCGCTGCATTGGGACTCCTTTTGGGTTGAGCACGTTGAGTGGTTGGTGGGGGATTTTGTGTTAATGGCGGTGTGTGTCAACAAAAGGGAGGTTGGTGGTGTGGGGGGGGCGTTTGACATATGGCGGTTGGGAAAGGCAGCTTTCGGCCGATTCTGTTGAAAAAGTCGGATTTACCGCTCGCCTGAACTCAGGCACTAGAACCAACTCACCACATTGAGTGGTTTCTCGGCCCTTCGTTGACCGTTGCTGCTCAGTTAGTGGGTTAATTTGAGGTTTTTTGCTGAGTGCGGGCGCACCTATCCCGTGGCAGGTGGCCCTTGAGATGTAAATTTAGCCAGCCGTCTCAGGTTCTGCACCGCAGCGGCCAGCGTGAATTCATCCGTCGCGCCACTCATGCCACGTAGTCGCAAGCGATCCAATTTCAGGATGCGCTTGAGGTGGGCAAACAACATTTCGACCTTCTTACGTTCGTGGCGAGAGCGCACGTACGCAGGTGTCGTTGCGATTCGCCGAGCCACATCGCGCGCGGCTTCATGGACGCTGCGGGCGATCTTGCGGAACGCAGTGTTCGGGCAGCACTTGGCTTTCATCGGACAGGCAACGCAGTCGCTCTGCCTGGATCGGAAGATGATGGTGTTGGCTTTGGTGACGTGCGAACGCTCGTTCTTGAAGGCTCGCCATTCGCTACGTAATGCATTGCCAGCCGGGCAGCAGTATTCCTCAGTCTCTTCATTCCAGCGGAAATCGTTGCTCGAAAAACTGTCGTTCTTGCGTTCGGTTTTGTCCCACATCGGCACATGTGGCTCGATGTTCTTTTCCTCCACCATCCAGGCCAGCATCGGCGCGGTACCGTAAGCGGTGTCGCCAATGAGGCGTTCCGGCTTGATGTCGAACTGCGCTTCGACCCGATCGATCATTGTCTTGGTGCTCTCGACTTCTGCGGTTCGATGAGCCGGTGTGGGTTCCACATCCATGATCACGCCGTGCTCGGTATCGATCAGATAATTCGTGGAGTAAGCGTAGAACGCTGGGCCACCTGGAGCTGCGGTCCAGCGGGCCTGAGGATCCGTCAGCGACAGGCGTTTCGGTAGCGTTTCGGCCAAAGCCTCCTCATCGAGGCCTTCAAGGTACTCACGCACAGCGCGAGTGCTCAGGGCCGGATCGCTCCAGTTGATCTGTTCATCACCCGGTACGCCGCGCTGCCGACTCGCATCCGCCTTGATGATGCTGGCGTCCACGGCAAAGCCTTCACCTTTGACCAAGCCTGCGTCCATGCAACGACGCAGCACTTCATTGAACAACCAGCGAAACAGATCGCTGTCCCGAAAACGGCCTTGTCTATTTTTGGAAAATGTCGAGTGGTTGGGGACTTCATCTTCAAGGCTTAACCGGCAGAACCAGCGATACGCCAGGTTCAAATGGGCCTCTTCGCACAGCCGCCGCTCTGAGCGAATGCCGTAGCAATAGCCCACGATCAGCATGCGGATCATCAGCTCAGGATCAATCGACGGACGCCCAATCGGGCTATAGAAATCGGCGAGGTAATGGCGCAGGTCGCTCAGATCGAGACACCGATCAATGCTGCGCAGAAGATGATTGGCTGGGATGTGATCTTCAAGGTTGAACGAGTAAAACAGCCGATCCTGCCCACTCGATAACTGTCCCATCATGCTCTGTGATCCCCCGCCGGCCAATGAAGCAATTTTGCCGCAGGTCAAACAGGGGAGCTACTTTTTCAACAGAATCGGCCAGAAGCGGACGTCTGTGAACCACCATTTACAAGCTGATCCGGTCTTTTGTTGCCTGAGCTTTTGGCAAGCTGGACTATGCTGGGGCTGGCCGGGTCAGTCGGCCTGGTCTTCCTCAAGCCTATTGCGCAGGTGGTTTAGAACCTGATGGGTAGTCTGGATAGCATCGATGTCCAACCCCTCCGCCAGCTCATTAATCCAGGGCGTCTGAAGATTCATCGCCAGATCGAATGCTTCTCTTCCAGCTTCAGTCAGGACAACCAACTGCGCCCTGCGGTGGTGTGGGTTCGGCTGAAACTCCAGCAGTCCATCCTTCACCAGATCGTTAACGATCCGCTGAACGTTTTGCCGATTTGCCCCCATGTCGCGAGCAATCCATGAAACCGGTTGTGCTCGTTCGGCGTAAACAATAGTACCCAGTAGTTGCCAGCGGGCGCTTGTCAGACCTAGCTCTGCGACGAGTCGATCGCCTGCAGTAAGCAGACGCGCACTTGCTCGAAAGATCTCAAGAGCCAGATCGCTCATCGCGCGTCCTGGGGGGCTGTAGTTTGTCTTTTTCATGGCGCGAATCCTTCCACGTTGACACCATGATGTCAATCGCAGTAGGTTTGGAACCTGAAACCCAAATTGTCATCATGATTACAATGTAGAGGTCGCCATGCTTTCTATCCGCCCCCTTGATCCGATCGTGCCCATTACTCAACAGCTGCAATGCAGCGAAGCTCCAGTGGTATTGATCAACCTCTTCACTGTCGACGCAGACGATATACCTGACCTCCTTTGCGCATGGGAGCTGGATGCCAACTGGATGAAACAACGTGCCGGTTTCATCTCCACGCAGCTCCATCAGGCCATCGGTGGCAGCAACATGTTCTTGAATTACGCCGTATGGGAATCGGTAGAGCGGTTTCGCGATGCTTTCAATCATCCAGAATTCACCAATGCCTTAGCGCGGTATCCCTCAAGTGCCTTGGCCATGCCGCATCTGTTCACCAAGGTAGCTGTGTCGAATATCTGCACGGCCTGAGTATTAACCAACTGTCTGACGGTATTAGATAAATGCTTAGACGATTACATTTGATCTCCAGCACGCTGGCACTGACCTGCATCGCCACCTTCTTTCTGTCGACTATTTTTGTCGAACTCATCGGATCCGGACACTCGATAGCCTCACTCAAGCACCTGATCGTGAGTCCCGGGCTTTGGATACTGGTACCGGCAATGATTGCGACCGGTGCAAGTGGAGTGCTAATGAGTCGGAAACGACAAGGACGACTGGTCGCTTTGAAGAAGAAACGCATGCCATTCATTGCCGCCAATGGCCTGCTGGTTCTGATGCCGTGCGCCATTGTGCTTAACCAATGGGCGTCGGCGGGAAGCTTCGATACGCGTTTTTACCTCGTACAGGTAATCGAACTGATCGCAGGGGCCACCAATCTCGCATTAATGGGGCTGAATATGCGTGACGGCCTGCGCCTCAGCGGCCGACTGCTGCGGGTTGCACGTCACAGACAGTAAGCTGAATACTTGTTTCTGCTTGTCTTAAAAAGCTGGGCCGAAATCCGCCGTTTGTGACCGCTAGCTATCGGCCAGAAGTGGACTGTTACCCAATAGGTAACTCTGTCCCCTATTCCGTGCAAATGAACGATGGATCTATACGGATCAGCCAGTAGTGAAAGGCAGCCAGGGGTGGCTGGTGAGAGCTGTGGACATCCACTCAGCGCCTAGGCATATGATCTATTAGAAAAAAGGGGTCTGATACGCCCCGCAGAGGCTCTAGCTCGGTCTCAAGCCAGGTTTGTACACGCCCAAAAATCTTTGTCCTCGCCTAGAGTAGATGAGGAAGGTGTTCCCGTCGTCGCCTATGCTCCTTGCTGTCAACAATAATGGCCCAAAGCCACTTAGAAAAAGGGAGTCAGGATGTGATCACGGAATTGAATATCGATGGCGTCGCTAGCTACAAATCCAAATCTATTCTCTCTCCAACCAGAAAGACATCGCTAATTTATGGGCTTAATGGAGCCGGGAAAAGCACTATTTCCGAGTTTCTATATAACCAGAGTGAGCCGCGGTTTGCTAAATGCAGTGTAAAATTAAGTCAGCCGTGTGATTTTCTAGTCTATAACCAAAGCTTTCTCAACGACTACTTCTACGAAGAAGATAATTTAAAAGGAATTTTTACTCTTTCGAAAGAGAACAAGGTGGCACTCCAAAGAATTGAAGCAGAAACGAAAGAGCTGGACAAACATCGTGCTGCGCAACAGGAAAACTCCGCAGCCTCTTCAGCAAACTCTGCCAAATTAGGCCAAGAGAAATCGAAAGCGAGCACAAAGATCTGGGAAATAAAAACGAGGTATGCTGGTGGAGATCGTGTATTGGAGTTCTGCATGGATGGTTTGAAAAAGACAGATCTTCTTTTTCAGCACGTTCTTGGGCTTCCCTTGCCAGAAGCTGCACCGGAATACACGGCCGATGATTTAAAAGCTGAGGCCTCATCAATCGAAGGTGAAGGTGCTGTTACGTATAATAAAATTCCAAACATTTCTGCTGGTTGGCTAAGTATTGAGGACAATTCGCTCTGGTCGAAGATCATTGTAGGCAGTCAAGAAGGTTCAGCCGCCGAGTTCATAGCCAAGGCAGGTAATTTTGATTGGGTGAAAGAGGGCCTTCAGTTCGTTTCGAATGACAAAGATCAGCAGGAATGCCCCTTTTGCCAGCAAGAAACGGTCACCAAAAGTTTTATTGAGTCCATAAGTTCAGTATTTGATGAGGCTTACAAGGCTGATGTTAACTCGCTGGAGTCAATGAAAAGTACCTATGAAACACTGACCTCTAGCTTGAACCTCCACGACATCTCAAACGCTGCGCTTGCGAGTAAAGAACTAGTAGAAACATGGAATATCGCATCTGAGGCTTTGAGAGCATCAATACGCGAGAACGTCCTGCTTATTGGCAGCAAGGTCAAGAGCCCGAGCGCGGCAGTTAGTCTTACCGACACCAAGGCAACTGTTGATGTGCTTAACGGTTTGCTCAACGACCTGAACACATTGATCGAATCGCATAATGACAAACTCACGAACAAGAAAAAAACTCGGGACGATATAAAGGCTCGTTTTTGGGCTTTGATGCGTTGGGACTACGATCAAACCATTTCTGCCTACTCTCAATCGGCCACTGACATTAAATATGAGGCCAGCCAAATCAGCCAAGCCGCCAGCAAAATAAATGAATCTATCGGAGCCTCCAATCTCAAAATTTCTAATCTTAGAAAACAAACTGTTAATATCGAAGAATCTATCGAAAATATAAATCGCGGACTGGTAGAGATCGGCATCGATGGTTTTTCTGTGATACCACATGGCGAGAACTTCTATCGCGTTTCAAGGGCCAGTGATCAAGGGAACGCATTTCACTCGCTAAGTGAGGGCGAGAAAACAGTCATTAGCTTTCTGTACTTCATTGAGCTTTGTAAAGGGCAGAAGACGGCCGATGCCGTCCCGCAGACGAAAGTAGTGGTGATTGATGACCCGATCTCAAGCCTTTCACACCTTTATGTTTTCAATGTCGGGCAGTTGATTAAAAGATACTTCATCAATGATAAAAGCTATGCCCAAGTTTTTGTCCTGACTCATAGCCTGTATTTTTTCTATGAGCTAACGCACACTAACAAAGAGAAACGGGCCGAGACGCAGCATCTTTTCAGGATTATCAAAAATGCAAATGGAAGCTCTGTAATTTCAATGAGCTATGAGGGAATCCAGAATGATTACCAGTCTTACTGGTCAATTATAAAGGACCAAGCCTCACCGCCTGCGCTAATTGCAAACTGCATGCGCAACATTGTCGAATACTTCTTTAATTTTGTTCAAAAGAAAGACTTTAATAATGTTTTCCAAAAACCAGCCCTGTCAGGCGATAAGTTCGTGACGTTCTACAGATATATGAATCGAGAATCCCATTCGTTGGGACAAAATATTTTTGATATCAAAGAATTTGACCATCAAATATTCAAGGACGGCTTGAGGTTGATTTTCGAAGAGTCAGGATATGGAGAGCATTACCAGGCGATGAATAAGTAAATCCGACATGAGACGGGCACTCACCATATGGCGAGTACTCCGTCTCATCGGCAATTAGCCAGGCTCTCTCCGTC
Organism: Pseudomonas sp. MD330_10; assembly: GCF_042610415.1. NCBI lineage: Bacteria > Pseudomonadati > Pseudomonadota > Gammaproteobacteria > Pseudomonadales > Pseudomonadaceae > Pseudomonas > Pseudomonas sp. MD330_10. The sequence goes on along the minus strand of NZ_JBHGZU010000021.1, from coordinate 159 downwards.
AGGACGGGTGAAGCCAGCCCCATCACGAAACCAGGTGGGTGGAAAAGGGGGCAGATTTATTCACTGGGTGACCGTCCGCTTTTGGCCCAGAGTGTGTAAAAACGCCCGGACATACCCTTGCTATGATTTCTGAGAATTTCATCGCAAGGGAAGCCCATG
>NZ_JBHGZU010000215.1:0-200 GCF_042610415.1 Pseudomonas sp. MD330_10 | reverse complement strand
GTTTACTTCAAACCGAACGAAAACTTCAACGGCACGGCGAACTTCACCTACACCGCCACCGACGGCGGTATTACTGACAACGGCAACCCGCTGACTTCTGCGCCAGCCAACGGCACCATCACCGTGACTGCGGTCAACGACGCGCCGGTGGCTGCGGACACTAAGGCGAGCGGTGCTGAAGACCCAAGCGAGGGTATCGC
>NZ_JBHGZU010000214.1:0-202 GCF_042610415.1 Pseudomonas sp. MD330_10 | reverse complement strand
AGCTAACCAATACTAATTGCCCGTGAGGCTTGACCATATAACACCCAAGCAATTTGAGTCGAAAGGCCAGATTGCGGAGTGTGAAGACGCAATGAACCGAAAGTTCGTTGCTCACAAAACACCGGCAGCTGTCACATACCCAATTTGCTGAAGCGAGGCCAAAAGGTCACGAGTCAGTACCCGAATTTCTTGACGACCATAG
>NZ_JBHGZU010000213.1:0-205 GCF_042610415.1 Pseudomonas sp. MD330_10 | reverse complement strand
CCCAGGAACGGCGTGGCAAAGGCCAGCAACTCGTCACCGAATACCGCTATGACAGCCAGCACCGGCTGATCGAAATCACCCGGTCCAACGGCCAAACCGCCCGTTACCGCTATGACCCGTTTGGCCGGCGTATCAGCAAAACCGTCGACGGCATCACCACCGAATTTTTCTGGCAAGGCGACACACTTATCGCCGAACACCAAGC
>NZ_JBHGZU010000212.1:0-209 GCF_042610415.1 Pseudomonas sp. MD330_10 | reverse complement strand
TTATCGCCGAACACCAAGCGGGCCGCCACCGCAGCTACCTCTACGAACCCGACAGCTTCCGGCCGCTGGCGCTTTTACAAGGCTTCGGTCCAAAAGAAACACAGCCCTACCACTACCAACTCGACCACCTCGGCACGCCGCAAGAACTCACAGCCCCGGATGGCGAAATCGTCTGGTCCGCGCACTACCGCGCCTACGGCGAAATCGCC
>NZ_JBHGZU010000211.1:0-210 GCF_042610415.1 Pseudomonas sp. MD330_10 | reverse complement strand
TTTCCCCATGTGAGAGTAGGTCATCGTCAAGATTAAATTCCGAAACCCCAATTGCGAAAGCAGTTGGGGTTTTGTTTATGTAGAAGTCCATGAATTTTCACCGGAACGATGCTCAACGTCGATCTGGTACACAGAATTTCTTGACGACCATAGAGCATTGGAACCACCTGATCCCATCCCGAACTCAGCAGTGAAACGATGCATCGCCGA
>NZ_JBHGZU010000210.1:0-225 GCF_042610415.1 Pseudomonas sp. MD330_10 | reverse complement strand
AGAACCATTTTGTTCTTACTGAAATAACTCTCCAGCTCTTCCAGCTTTCTATGTTCGGCAAATAACATCAGTCCTAAGATGACGAAAGTAAAAACTATCAATAGAGTGATGTAGACGAGAAAAAAATCCACAGTCAAATCCACTCTGGCCACCCATGAAACCAGATATACCAAACGCAGGATGCGACAAACCAAACGCAAGCAACACGATAAGGCCACAACGCCC
>NZ_JBHGZU010000209.1:0-228 GCF_042610415.1 Pseudomonas sp. MD330_10 | reverse complement strand
GCCGACGGCCATGTAGACGAGCGTGAGCGCGCGCTGATCGAAGGCGAGTTCCCCAAACTCGACAACGACCGCGAATTGCAACACTGGCTGCACACCGAACTGAACCAGCCCCTGGACCCAGCGGATGTCGCCCTCGCCGCCGACACCCCGGAAATGGCCGCCGAGATGTACATCGGCAGCGTGATGCTGGTAGATGAGGAAAACTTTATGGAGTTGGCGTATCTGGAT
>NZ_JBHGZU010000208.1:0-228 GCF_042610415.1 Pseudomonas sp. MD330_10 | reverse complement strand
CGCCACGTATTCCTAGGACCACGCCACCCGAAGAGAGGCGAATGAGGACTTTATGAGCAAGACCAACGCATCCCACAAGAAACGCCGCGAAGCCGCTGTACCGCGCGGTGTTGGCCAGATCCACCCGATCATCGCCGAAACGGCGAACAACGCCACCGTGACCGACGAAGAAGTTCGCGAGTTCATCAACTACGCCGGCGGCATCGCCGTGCTGAACACCGGCCCCGT
>NZ_JBHGZU010000207.1:0-228 GCF_042610415.1 Pseudomonas sp. MD330_10 | reverse complement strand
AGATCATCGGCCAGGCAGCGAAACAGGCTCATGGCCGCGTGCCCGTGGGCGTTGATCAAGCCGAGGCTGAGCAGCATGCCCGGCAGCTCGCGCACCTCTGCGGCCTGCAGTTTCAACGCTGCCGCCCGAGGCCCGATAAAGGCGATGCTCCCGTCGCGGATGCCCAGGCCGTGATCCCTGAGCACCACGCCGGCTGGCTCCACAGGTACCAGCCAGGTCGGCAACAGC
>NZ_JBHGZU010000020.1:0-90323 GCF_042610415.1 Pseudomonas sp. MD330_10 | reverse complement strand
GTAGGTCATCGTCAAGATTAAATTCCGAAACCCCAATTGCGAAAGCAGTTGGGGTTTTGTTTTGCGCGCTCGAAAAGTGTTGTAAAGCTTTTTCCTTTTCCTCCACCATCGATATAAAGCTCCCGCTACGACGTCATGAGGAGCTGATTGTCTCGTGACAAAAACACCATTGAGTACCGTTGAAGAAATCGATGCAAAGCGTCTCTGCATTTTTGGTAAGGTGCAGCTCATTTTCAAAGGGACTTATCTTCATTCGCAGGACGCGGCAACGATCTTTTTCAAAGAGATGCTGTAGAAATGCCTGAAGTGATACCGATCAAGGACCACGAGAAAGAGAATCGTCTGGTCAACAAACGCCTGCTTGCCTGTGCATTGCTGGTCATTGGCATTACTTGTGCCCTAGTGGGCCGTATGTATTTTTTGCAGGTGGTGCAGTTCGACTATCACTCTACGATCTCCGAAAACAATCGCGTCCACGTCCTGCCTATCACTCCCACCCGTGGACTGATCTATGACCGCAACGGTGTAGTGCTTGCCGACAACCGCCCCAGCTATAACCTGACGATCACCCGCGAGCGCACCACAGACCTTAAGGGGGAGCTGGACACGATCATCGACTTACTGCACTTGCCTACTGAAGATCGCGCATTGTTCGACAAAGCCCTCAAGCAAGCGCGCCACCCTTTCGTTCCGGTGACCTTGTTTTACGAACTCACCGAGGAACAGATCGCGGTGCTGGCTGTGAATGAGTTCCGCCTACCCGGGGTTGATGTGGAACCACAATTCGTTCGACATTACCCCCTGGGTCCGCATTTTGCTCATTCCATTGGTTACGTAGGCCGGATCAACGAGAAGGAGTCCAAGAACCTAGATTCTGTGGAATATCGCGGTACTCAGTCGATCGGCAAGACTGGAATCGAACGCTTCTACGAGTCCGAGCTGCATGGTCATGTGGGTTACGAAGAGGTTGAGACGAATGCTCAGGGCCGGGTGCTTCGCGTACTCAAGCACACCGACCCGGTCCCTGGAAAAAATATTGTCCTGAGCCTCGACGTCAAACTTCAGGAAGCAGCAGAGCAAGCCTTGGGGGATCGCCGTGGTTCGGTGGTTGCTCTCGATCCGCAAACCGGCGAAGTACTGGCCATGGTCAGCAAGCCAAGTTTCGATCCGAACCTCTTCGTCACCGGTATCAGTTTCAAGGAATATGCCGCACTGCACGACTCTATCGACCGGCCTTTGTTCAACCGTGTCCTTCGGGGTCTGTATGCGCCAGGCTCAACCATCAAGCCCGAGGTGGCCATCGCTGGTCTCGACAGCGGTGTCGTCACTGCCCAAACCCGCGTGTTCGACCCTGGTTACTACCAGCTCCCGGACTTTGACCACAAATACCGCAATTGGAACCACAGTGGCGATGGTTGGGTGGACATGGACGCAGCTATCATGCGTTCTAACGACACTTACTTTTATGACTTGGCCCACAAGCTGGGAATCGATCGCCTGCATGATTACTTGGCCGAGTTTGGCCTGGGTCAGAAAGTGTCCATGGATATGTTCGAAGAGTCAGCCGGGCTGATGCCTTCCCAGGCATGGAAGCGCGCCACACGCCGCCAGCCTTGGTTCCCCGGTGAAACGGTGATCCTCGGCATCGGCCAGGGCTACATGCAGGTCACCCCGTTGCAACTGGCTCAGGCCACCGCTTTGATCGCCAACAAGGGCGTGTGGAACCGACCGCACTTGGCCAAGACCATCAACGGTGTGCCGCCAGTAGACGAAAACCCCATGCCAAACGTTGTCCTTAAGGACCCGCGCGACTGGGAGCAGGTCAACCACGGTATGCAACTGGTCATGCACGACCCACGCGGCATCGCGCGGGCGGCCGCACAAGGTGCGCAGTATCGCATCGCTGGCAAGAGTGGTACCGCGCAGGTCGTGGCGATCAAACAGGGTGAGCGCTACAACCGCGAGAAAACGCTGGAGCGCCATCGTGATAACGCCTTGTTTGTAGGCTTTGCTCCAGCCGAGCATCCAAAAATTGTCATTTCGGTCATGATTGAAAACGGCGAGGCCGGTGGCCGTGTGGCGGGGCCTGTGGTGCGGCAGATCATGGATGCCTGGTTACTAGACCAAGAAGGACACCTTAAACCGCAATATGCAACACCTGCTAAAGGGCCCGGAGATCCTCACGTTTGAGTCATGGTTTCCATTCGCACCAGCACTCTACGTCCTCGTAGGCCAGCCATGGTTTAGCCTGGGCGGTCCAGATGTGCGAGGTTGGCCTGACGCCTGGGTCATCATCCAGCGTTGCCACTCGCACGATGACATGAGGCTGATGCCCACGTTCAGCCATCAAATGAGAGCCGCACCGCGAGCAGAAATGCCTGTGCTTGCCCGGTGACGATTCGAAGGACGACAGCAGCTCCTGTCCCTGCGTCCAAACAAAGTGTTCCCGCATCACCCCGGCGGTGCTGACAAAGGGGGCCGCATGCACTTTGCGACAGCTGTCGCAGTGGCAGTGGCTGATAGGCATGTCCAGGCGGAGTACTTGATAGCGCACCGCCTTGCAAAAGCAACTTCCGTTGAGTGGGTCAGTCATAAGGTAGGGTCAGTTCATGGACGGGTCATCATCATTGCTTACAACTCCAGGTTGCGCATTGTTTGATGTCACCTACGGTCAATGGAGGAGGTGACTTATGCACGTATTAGATCGCATCGAGCGAAAAATCCTGCTCAAGGCTTCACGTAAAAAAGTTTGGGACGCGCTGACAGATGCCGAGCAATTCGGCCAATGGTTTGGCATTGCTCTCAAGGGCAAGGCCTTTGTCGAGGGGGAGATCGTTGAGGCGCCGATCACTTACCCTGGTTATGAGCATGTCGTCTGGAAGGCCAGGATCGAACGAATACTGCCGCAGACCCTGTTCTCATTCAGTTGGCATCCGTTCGCGGTCGACGACACTATCGACTATGACAAGGAAAGCCCGACCCTGGTGGAGTTCACTATCGAGGACCATGCGCCCGGTATTCTGCTGCGGGTGGTTGAGTCAGGTTTCAACGAAATTCCCGATGCCCGTCGCCAGAAGGCGTTCAAGATGAATTCCCGAGGCTGGGACGAGCAACTGGGCAACATCGAGAACTTCCTCAAATGATGCCCACTGTGTATTTACTATCCGAAACTGTCTGACAAGGAGAGCGCCATGTCTGGCCAACGTCATTACCTCGGATTCATGCCGCCCTACATTCTCAATCGCCTGATTGATCATGGCTCCGAATGGCAGCGTTCGCGCGCATTGAAAACCCTGACGCACGTCCGTCAGTTCTTGCCCGCGACCGCTCGCCAATCCCAGGCGCCCGTGGCCGAGGCCCATCAGCCTGGTCAACTGCAGCGCAATATTTACGATGCTCAACACTTGACCGTGCTGCCTGGCGCGCTGGTTCGGGTCGAAGGTCAGCGTGCCAGCGGCGATGTCGCCGTAGATGAGGCGTACGATGCCTTGGGCGCCACCCATGACTTTTTCTGGCAGGTCTATGGTCGAGACTCTATCGACAACCGGGGCTTTGCGCTGGCCGGCACCGTGCACTACGGAGAGGGCTATGAAAATGCGTTCTGGAATGGGGCGCAAATGGTGTTTGGCGACGGCGATGGCGAGGTGTTCCAGCGGTTTACGCGCTCGCTCGACGTGGTGGCGCACGAACTCACCCACGGAGTCATCGAAAGCGAAGCGGGCCTGGTCTATCGCAATCAATCCGGGGCACTCAACGAGTCGATTTCCGATGTGTTCGGTGTGCTTACGCGTCAGTACGTCCTCAAGCAAACTGCAGAGCAGGCCGACTGGCTGATCGGCGCCGATCTGCTGACCGACAAGGTCAAAGGTAAAGGCCTGCGCTCGATGTCCCACCCTGGCACGGCCTATGATGATCCTGTGCTCGGCAAAGACCCGCAGCCTGCGCATATGGACGATTTCATCAATACCCAAGACGACAATGGCGGTGTGCACCTCAACTCCGGTATTCCCAATCGCGCGTTCTACCTGGTCGCCATAGCACTTGGCGGTTCGGCCTGGGAGCGGGCTGGCCAAATCTGGTATGACACCCTCTGCGACAAAAACTTGGACAACGACGCTAACTTTCAGGCCTTTGCTACTCTGACCGTACAACATGCCCACCAACGTTTTGGCACTGAAGCGGCTGATGCTGTGCGTAAAGCCTGGGAGGAAGTCGGCGTCGGTCCAGCAGGAGAATCACGCAATGAAAGAACTTCCGGCCTTGGGTAACGACGCCACCGTGCGCCTGTCCCGTCAGGGCGGCCAGGTGACCACCATGACCCGGCCGCGTGAAATCGAATTTGCTCAGTGCAATGTCGATGAGCGTGAGCAAATCTGCAATGTGCTGAACCGTTGCCTGCCGCAAACGTCGACGGATGTAGGCCGGGGCGATCAGCGCTTCTATCAGATTGAAGTTCGCTATCGCTCGGACAATCGCGACGATCAACTGCGTTTTACGGTACCGGAAGACCAGGCCTCGGAAGAGCTGAAGCGTTTATGGGACAAGGGCCAGGTGTAATAACCCTTCTGCATGAGTATTACTTTTCGCCCCGAAGCTCGCGCCGCGTAGAATCACCAGCTCAAAGCGATTTCTGAGGTGCGGTACGGTGGATTTACAGCAGGGTTTTGTCCTGACCCGGCATTGGCGCGATACCCCGGCCGGCACGGAGGTCAGCTTCTGGCTGGCCACCGACCAGGGGCCACGGTACATCCGTCTACCCGTTCAGACCTCCGTGATGTTTATCCCTGAAGCCCATCGCAAGCCGTTGGATTGGCTGCTCAAGGGGGAGCGCGATGTCGAGTTGCGCCCGCTGCAGCTGTGTGACTTCCATCACCGCCCCGTCCTCGGTCTGTATACCCGCCAGCATCGCCAGTTGATGGACCTGGAAAAACGCTTGCGTGCCGCGGGCGTTGATGTGTACGAGGGCGACGTACGGCCTCCTGAGCGCTACATGATGGAGCGTTTCATCACTGCGCCCGTGTGGTTCGGTGGTACGCCGCAGGCCACGGGCGTGCTGTCGGACGCCCAGATGAAACCCGCGCCGGGCTACCGCCCGCCGCTCAGGCTGGTGTCCCTGGATATCGAGACCACCGCCCAGGGCGAGCTGTATTCCATTGCCCTGGAAGGCTGCGGCGAGCGCCAGGTGTATATGCTCGGGCCGCCCAATAAGACCGACGCCGTGGACTTCAAGCTCGACTATTGCGACAGCCGCGCTCAGTTGCTCGAACGTCTCAATGCGTGGCTGGCCACTCATGACCCTGACGCCATCATCGGCTGGAACGTGGTGCAGTTCGACCTGCGGGTGCTCCATGAGCACGCCCAGCGCCTCAATGTGCCCTTGCTGCTCGGGCGCGGTGAAGAGGCCATGAGCTGGCGTGAGCATGGCAGTCGCAACCATTACTTCGCGGCGGCGCCGGGACGCTTGATCATTGACGGCATCGAAGCGCTGCGCTCGGCGACCTGGAGTTTCGAATCGTTCAGTCTGGAAAACGTTGCGCAAACCTTGCTGGGCGAAGGCAAGGATATTTCTACGCCGTACCAGCGCATGGACGAAATCAACCGCATGTTCGCCGAGGACAAGCCCGCCCTGGCGCGCTACAACCTCAAGGACTGCGAGCTGGTAACGCGGATTTTCGAGAAAACCGAACTGCTCAAGTTCCTGCTGGAGCGTGCCAGTGTCACCGGGCTACCGGCTGACCGCAGCGGCGGCTCCGTCGCCGCATTTACCCACCTCTACATGCCGCTGATGCACCGCGCAGGCTTCGTCGCACCGAACCTGGGCGATAAGCCGCCCCAGGCCAGCCCTGGCGGTTTCGTCATGGACTCACGTCCCGGCCTCTACGAGTCGGTACTGGTGCTGGATTACAAAAGCCTGTACCCGTCGATCATTCGCAGTTTCCTGATCGACCCGGTGGGCCTGATCGAAGGCCTCAAACACCCTGATGACCGCGAATCGGTGGAAGGCTTTCGCGGTGCGCGGTTTTCCCGCACGCGCCATTGTCTGCCATCGATTGTCGCGCGCGTGGCTGAAGGGCGCGAAGCGGCCAAGCGCGAACACAACGCACCGCTGTCCCAGGCCCTGAAAATCATCATGAACGCCTTCTACGGCGTGCTCGGCTCCAGCGGCTGTCGGTTCTTCGACACGCGTCTGGCCTCCTCGATCACCCTGCGCGGTCACCAGATCATGCGTCAGACCCGCCAATTGGTTGAGGCCCAGGGCTATGAAGTGATCTACGGCGACACCGACTCCACCTTCGTGTGGCTCGGCCGTGCGCATTCCCAGGAGGATGCCAGCCGCATCGGCCAGGCGCTGGTCACGCATGTCAACGATTGGTGGCGCGAGCACCTGAGCACCGAATTCGGTTTGCAGAGCGCCCTGGAATTGCAATACGAAACCCACTTCACGCGCTTTCTGATGCCTACCATTCGCGGCGCAGAGGAGGGCAGCAAGAAGCGCTACGCCGGCCTGGTCGTGCGCAGCGATGGTCAAGAAGAGATGATCTACAAGGGCCTTGAGACTGTGCGCAGTGACTGGTCGCCCCTGGCGCGACAGTTCCAGCAAGAGCTTTACCGCCTCATCTTTCACCGCCAGCCGCACCAGGCGTACATCCGCGATTACGTGCGTAGAACCTTGGGCGGCGAACTCGACGAGTTGCTGGTCTACCGTAAACGCCTGCGCCGCCGCCTGGACGATTACGAACGCAACGTCCCGCCCCATGTGCGAGCGGCGCGTTTGGCAGACGATTACAACGACCGCCTGGGTAGGCCGCGCCAGTACCAGCGTGGCGGCTGGATTAGCTATGTGATCAGCGTCAACGGGCCCGAACCGCTGGAAGTGCGCCAGGCGCCGATTGACTACGATCACTATGTCACCCGCCAATTGCAGCCGGTGGCCGACGCGATTCTGCCGTTCGTAAATGATGATTTCAGTACGTTGGTCGGCGGGCAGATGGGGCTGTTCTAAAACACTTGCGATGCACGGTCGGGCGTGTGCACGCTTGGGGCTCCGTCATAAAGGAGAGGCCATGATGTATACGCTCTACGGCACCGACGAATCCGGCTCATGCATGATCGAAATCGCCTTGCAGCGTTGTGCAGTACCGTGGCATCGGGTGGACGCCAGCTCCTGGCACGACGGCGAAGGCAGCGAGGTCCTGGCGCGTATCAACCCGCTCAAACAGATCCCGACGCTGGTGATGCCCGATGGTCAGGTACTGACGGAAAGCGCCGCCATCCTGATTCATCTCGGCCTGGCATTCCCCGACGCGCACCTGCTGAGCGGCGACCGCGCGCAGATCATCCGGGGCCTGGTTTATATCGCGGCCAATTGCTACTCGGCGATCGGCATCATCGATTACCCACAGCGTTGGTTGGGTGACGCGCCCGAGGCGGTGCAAACGCAACTGGTCTGTGGCACACGCCGTTATCTGCATCAAGCCTGGGTGGTATTCGCCGAACAGTTTGCCGAGCAGTTGTTTGCCAACAACGGTGAGCCCAATGCCTTGGGCATCATGGCGGCGGCGGTGTCGCGTTGGGACGCCGCGCGGGAGGCGTTGAGCGCCGTAGCGCCAGGCTTTGCGCGCACCTTGGCGCGTGTGGATGCCGACCCCGGCGTGGCGCCCGTGTTCGCCCGGCATTGGCCGCAGTGGACGGCGTCGTGATGATTCTGCAATCAGGCGAAACAATCCCTGCGGCCCCACTCAACCCCTTGCGTCACGGGCGTCCTGACCTACTCTTTCTCAAAGTGCCGTAGGAATCATCCTTGAATTTGACTGTCGCAGACATGAAACTCAAGAACCCTGCATGAAATTCAAAGGAGGTGCGCATGCTCATCCGGTCGCTGACCCTGGCTACCTTGATGGCGTTTACGGGGCCGCTGTTGGCGGCTGAGGATATCAACCCGCTCAAGCAGGATTTGGGCAAGGCCCGGCCGCTGGTGGTGGTGGAGCTTGATTCCGGCAACGATACGTTGGCCAAACTCAAGAAAGAGCTGGACGAGCCGGCCACCAAGCAGTCCTTTGAAGAACGCAGCATGGTGTTCTACACCGTCAAGTTCGGCAGTATCGGAGCTGAAGGTGAGAAGTTCGCCAAAGACCCGAAAGACAACAAGAAGCTTACCCCGCCGGAAACCAACGCATTGATCCGCGCCCTCAAGCTCGGTGCCGGCAGCGGCACCAAAGTGATTCTTGTGGGCAAGGACGGCGCGAAGAAACTTGAGAGGACCGTGCCGCCGGACACCCTCGATCTCAAGGAATTCTTCAGTACCATCGATCAGATGCCCATGGCAGAAAAAGAGGCTGCGGCGGCTCCTGAGCCCCAACCTGCGGCGCCTGCCCCGGCTCCGGCCAAGGGCGCCAAGCCTGCTAAACCCGGTAGCAAACCCGCGGTGCAACCATTGGACGATTGACGTCAGCAGGAGCGAGCGTGCTCGCTCCAACCGCTATGCCCGCTGTTTGCGCAGCGGAAACGGAAAATAGAAGAACCGCAGGAATGCCACGCGCTTGATCACCTCCCCAATCAACAACGGCGCGATCACCGCCACCCCAAACCCGATACACGCCGCGACGAATTCATGCAGCCCCAGGCGCACCAGCAAGTCGACCGTCTTGTGCTGGATCTCGCCATGGAAGATCAGCAGGATCAACGTGGATTGACCGATGTAGGTCATCACCCGCGTGAGCAGGGCCGATACCATGATCACCTTCGCCAAAGCCCAGCACAGGTACACGCCGATCAGCGCCAGCAGGCTGGTCCACAGCCAGTGGTCGTAGCGACGTTGCGCCAGGTCCATGGTGGCGTGGCTGTAGAGGAACACCGCGGCGAACAGCACCACCGACACCAGCAGCGTCAGCCATGAGCCGGCGTGGGTACGCAGCCAGTCGCGCAATAGGTAGCCATACACGAAACAGGCGCTGCTGATCAGCGTGACGTCGAGGCTGAAGGGCAAGCCGGGCAGCACCCACGTGTGCTCGCCGAGCGTCACCGGCAGTTGCCAGAACCACGGCAGCATCCAGATGCCCAGCAGCAGCGGTACGATCATCGCCGCGCAACTCACCGCCAGCGGTAAACGTTGAATCAGCCGCAGCAGCAACCAACTGAACAGAATCGCCACCCAGAAATGCGGCAAAAACCACAGCGCCTGCCAGGGGATTGTGGCCACCGTGGCATACAGCACGCCGCCGATATCCGGCAGTAACGGTTGGCCGCGCAGTACATCGCGCACGATCACATATACCAGCATGGTGAAGAAAAACGGTTTGAGCAGACCATCGGCCTTGCGCAGCGCCATCTCCACAAATGGCTGTTCCGGTTTGAAAAACACCCCGGACAGAAAGAAAAACAATGGCAACACAAACGACGCCAGGATCGGATACAGCAGATCGGGCGACTTGGCGACGAACCAACTGTGGGCATACACGATCACCAGGATGCCGATGCCTTTGGCGATGTCCATTTGGATCCAGCGATGTTTCACCTCAGTGCTCCCATTCGATCACACCCAATCTCATGCTTTACGCCACGGCTTGAGCCATAGCCCCAGGCCCACCAGCACCACGGCGCCGGCCAGTGTGCTTAGCCCCAACTGCAGCCATGCGCCCTGCACCGGGAACAGCAGCAGCGCCGCCAGGCCCAGTGCCAGCGCGCTTAGCAGCCAGTGGCGCATCCACGGCACCTCGGCGAGTAAACCCTGGCGCTGCATCAGCAGCAGCGCGGTGCAGATCACCCCGGCCAGTGCGGCCAAAGGGATGCCCGCCAGACCAAACACGAAGGGCAGGGCGCCCAGTAACAGCACATTGACCAGGCTGCCCAGCAGCTCGCAGCGCAGCGGCTGGCGTGTGTCGCCAGCGGCGTAGGCGTAGCGCGCGAGCAAGGCGTTCCAGGCGCCGAACACTAGCGGCACGGCAAACCAAGCCAGCAGCAGCGGCAGTGGCGAATCCATCGCGTGCTTGGGCAGCAGCAGTGTCACCAGGCTCGGCGCGGCGGCCACCAGGCCGACGCCGGCGGGCAGGGTCAGCACGCTGGCGGTCTCCAGGCCGCGCTTGAGCAAGGCCAGGCGCTCATCGCCTTGACGCTGGCTCATCATGCCCAGCAGCACCTGGTTGAGGCTCATCAGTGCAATCAGCGGCAGGTTCATCAGCTTGCGCGCCAGGTTCACCCAGGTCACAGCGCCTTCCCCCAGCAGCGATGCCACCAGGCGTTCAATCAAGGCCAGGCCCTGGCTGGCGCCGTTACTCAACAACAGCGGGCCGATGCGCTGGCCCAGTTCGCGTAAAGGCGCAAGCCTCAGTTGCCAGCGCCATGGGCGCCAGCCCTGACGCCAGATCGATGGCAACAACGCCAGCGGCATCAACAGGCTGCCGACCAGGCACGCCAAGGCCAACGACTGCGGCTGCGTGGCGCTGCCCGCGAGAGCGAGGTAGGCCACCGGCGGCAGGTTGAATAGCAACGACCCCAGCCCCGCCAGCACAAAGCGTTCGTTGGCTTGCAACGGAATACTGAACAAGGCGTGCAGCAGCAACCCCGGCACGCACCAGGCAACGATCTGCAAATTATTGCCGGCCAGGGCGGCGGCACCGGCGGCCAGCCCCGGCCCCAGTATTTGCACCAGCCACGGCGCCAACAGCGTCAGCAGCAGACTGGTCAGCAATGCAATCAGCAGCAAGGCCGGAAACAACACCGCCAGCCAATCCGCCCGCTCAGCATCCTTTTGCGCCAGGAACAGCGGTAGTGCGGCGGCACTCAGCACGCCACCGGCCAGGGACATGCGCAGCGCTTCGGGCAGGAACAACGCGATCAGGAACGCGTCGCTACGTTCGCCCGCGCCCCACGCCGCCACCAGCAGCCATTCGCGCGCAAACCCCAGGCATAAGCCCAAGAGGGTCGCCACGGTCAGCCATGCGGCGGAGCCGAGCATCAGGAGTGGGCGCCATCAAGCAGCGGCTTGCCGTAAGCCACACGCTTGACCTGCGGCACGCGCGCCGGAAACAGCCGCCGCGCCTCCAGTACATTGATCCCCACCATCAGCCAGAACAGCGCCACCATCACTACCGCAAAACTGAAGTAGTGATCGAACAAGCCGCTGACCAGCGCCGCCAGGATCCCGGCCGTAGTACCCAACCACAGGGCATTGTCCTTGGTCAGGCGAATCGGGCCTTTATCCGGGCGCGCTTCACGCCACCAGCGCACGGTCACCGCGACGAACAGCAGCATGCCCACCAGACCAATCTTGTAGATGTAATTGAGCCACAGGTTGGAGATCCCCAGCAGGTGCGAACCGGGCACCGGTGGGTCGGCCTTGAACCCGATACCCAGGGGATACGCCGCCACCGCCTGCGGGAACATGCGGTACTCGTCGAAGCGCACCTCCGTACTGGCATTGCTCGACGAAAAGATGGTTGCCAGGCGATCCTGCAACGGCGGATAGGCCAGCACCAGCGCTACTGTCAGCGCGGCGCCGATCATCAGCAGGCGCCCGGTGTACGGCACTCGCCGCGTGGCCATCCAGATCAAAACCAACGCCAGGCTGACCATCGCGCCACGGCTGCTGGCCAGCAGCAGCGCCGCCGCGCCAAGGCACGCCACGCCCAGGCCGAGGGCGCGTTTCCAGCCTTGCTCGGTCATGCCGAAGCAGAATGCCAGAGGCAACAGCAAGGCCATGATCCCGCCGATGGCATTCGGGTGGGTCCAGGGCGAACCCATACGCGACGACATGGCTTCCAGCCCGAACTTGAGCATGTCGAAGTTGGCGTAGTTGAACATCGCCAGGATCGGCGCAATGCCGGCACCGGAGCGGGTGCGCACGAACACGGCGATGGACAGCAGCAACATCGCCAGGGTGCCCAGCAGCAGTGCGATCACCAAGGCTTCGCGGTGTTTGCGCTGCACCAGCAGTTTGGCGGCGAGAAATACCCCCGACAGGTTCAGCAACCAGCGCAGCCAATTGGCTACGCCACTGGTGTCGGCCTGGATGTTGACCTGGCCGACGATAAACGGAAACACGCTGAACAGCATCAGCCCCAGCAGCATCTGGTCGGTCGGCCGCGACGCCAGGCTCGGCGTGGCGGGCAGGCGCGCCAGCAAGCTGTGCCACAGGATCGCGCCCCAGGTCAGGGCCAGGATCGCTTCGCTGACCGTACTGCGGATGCCCAGATTGACGGTGGAGTACGGCATGAACGTCGCCAGCCCCGCAAACAGCAGCAAGCCCCATAACGGGAAGCGCAAAATGGTCACCATGCCCGCCAGGCCAATCACCGCCAGGAATGCCTTGGCCGGTGACAGCGACAAGGCCAGGGCGCCAAACAGCAGGCCGAAAAGGATCGCGACGAGGCTTGCCAGATTCACTCTCACTTCAGTTCCTCAATCAGGTCGGCCAAGCGCTGGCGATATGCCTGGTGATTGAAGCGCTCGGCCCACAGGCGGCGTTGCTCCGCTGAGTCCTCAGCGGGCCGTTGGCTCAGGCTGAGCATCAACTGCACCAGCGCCGGGCCGTCTGAGGGGGAGAAACGCGGTGCGGTCGGCGGGGTGATTTCATCCAGCGAGGTGCCGCTGGCCACAGCCACCGGCGTGCCGACGTTCAGCGCTTCGATCACCGGCAGGCCGAAGCCCTCGGCGTATGAGGGTTGCCATAGGCGTAAGGCGTGGCGGTACAGCGCGTGCAGCTCGCCATCCGACACGCCGCTCAAGGCCCTAATGCCGGGCAGGCTACGCTGGGCCTCGGGCAAATGATCGAGGCTGCCCACCAGCACCAGTTCCGGCACTGCGGGTGATTGGCGTCGCGCCTGCTGCCATGCGTCCACCAAAAATGGCACGTTTTTGCGCAGCTCGCGGGTGCCCACCAGCAACCAATAGCGCGCGGGCAACTGGCGAGCCGTGAGGTCGGCGGCCAGCGCGGAAAACCCGTCGACCTGATTGGGCAGCACGCGGATCTTGCCCGTAGCCTTGGGAAACAGCCGCGCGGTTTCGTCGGCGCTGTACTGCGAGGGGGTCCACACCCGATCGGCGCTATGCACCGCATAGGTGATCGACAGGCGATCGCTGGTCTTGTAGATCAGCGCCTTGAGGCGGTTGGCGTGGTAGTTCTGCAGGGTGATCTGGAACAGGTCATGCAGCAGCACCACGGTGCGCAGGCCCGGTGGTTTGGGCGGCAGCGGCAGGCCCATATTGAACGTGCTGATATACAGGTCGATGTGCTGCTCGCGTAGCGCCCTCGGCAGAAAACCGGCTTCGAAGCGCAGGCGATTGTGTGGCTGGTGCATGGCGGTTTTTGCGCAGCCCCAGGCCGGGCAGTGGGCCTGCAAGCGCGCTTCGTCGCCCAGGGGCGCCACGGTGAACCGTTCGAGTTCGAGGCCCGGCAGGCTGTACAGTGCGCTTTCCAGCGCATACACCTGGCGGCTGATGCCCGATTGCGGCGATGTACCAACGGTGCGGTAATCCAGGCCTATACGCATGCGGGTGCCTCGTGCGGGTGCGGCAACAGCGTGGCATAGACACGCTCCAGCTGGCTGGCGGCAACGCTCCAATCATGGGCGCGGCGCACATAGGCGCGGCCGGCGTCGCCCATCGCGGCGGCGGCCTCTGGGTGCTGCAGCAGGCGCACCACCGCATCCGCCAGGCCGGCCGCGCTTTGCCCGCCGAGGTAGTCCAGACCTTCCACCAAATCCAGCCCCGACACACCTTGCTCGGTGCTCGCCAAGGGCAGGCCGGCGGCCAGGGCTTCGAGCACCTTGAGCTTGGAACCGCCACCGTGGCGCAGCGGCGCGAGGAACACCGAACAGCTCGATTGCAGGTGCAGCAGGTCCGGCACAAAGCCTTGCCATTCGATGCGCGAGTCCGGCCAGCGCGCGCGCCAACTGCCAGGCATGCCGAAGCCGCACACGCTCATGCGCGCCTCGGGGCAACACTCCCAGACCTTGGGCAGAATCTCGTCCAGCGCCCACTCGATGGCATCCACATTCGGCGCATATTCGTAGTTGCCCAGGAACAACACGCGCTGGGTCGAAGGGTCGGGATGGGCGCCAGCAAAGTGGCCGCAGTCCACGCCATTGACCACTACCGCCACCGGTTTGCCGGCGATGCCTTCCAGCACCTGGGCATCGCTGGGGGTAACGGCCACCACTTGGGCGGCCTGGCGCATCACCCGCTGCTCCCAACGCTGATAGCGCCATTGGTCGTAGCGGATGAAGGGCAGCGACCAACGCGGCAGACGGTCGTAGGTCGCGGCGCCGAGGGCCGATTCCACATTGTGTTCGGTCAGCACAAAAGGCTGGGACAGTCGAGCCAACGTCTGCTCGTAGGGCTCAAAGGTGTAGGAATGCTCGATCTGCACCACGTCCCACGGCTCTTTCAGCAATTGCTCGAAGCGCTTTTGCAGCGGCCCCGACAGGCCGTTGACGCTGGCCAGCAACGGGTAGGGCGCGAACAATCCGGCTACCAAGGTCTTGAGGCTGCGCAACGGGCGGCGCGGCAGAATGATCACTTGTTCGAGAAACGTCTCCAGCATTTGGCGGTCGGCTGGCGCCACCGGGTGTTTGTCGTGCAGCAGCAAGGTGATCCGATGCCCGCGCGCGGCCAGGCTGCGCAGCAGGTGGAACTGGCGCGTCTTGCCGCCGCTGGTGGCGGGCCAGGGCGAGTAGGGCAGGATCCATAAAATGCGCATGGCCGTTTCTAGTCCCATAACAGAATTTGCAGGTTCGGTTTGACCGCTACGGTCAGCCCTTGTGTGCCGCTGACCGGAGTTTGCGTGCCGCGCAACGGGTCATACAGGGTGGCGCGGGCCAAACCGGGCAAGTGCGCGTTACCGCCCTTGGCCGACCAGAAGAACCATAGCTTGCGCCCGTCCGCGCGGGTCCAGCCGATGCTGAACAGGCCATCGGGCAGGCGCTCGGCGTTGGGCGGGTCGGCGGGAGTGAGCGTGGGCCCGCTGACGTCAAGGAAGTTCTTCAGCGCGGTGTAGACCGGCTTGGGGTTGGCGTCGATGTCCAGCAAGCCGTAGGACCGATCGCGCACGCTGGCGCGTTGGTCGAGGTCGCTGAGGGTGAACAGGAAAATCCTGTCGTAGTCCAGCGCGCTCATCAGGGCCAGGCGCCGCACTACGTAATCGGCCTGAGTTTGCGCTGAGATAAGGTCCTGCGCGTCCTTGGGCCCTTTGTACGTCGACCAGCCCCACTCGGTACTCCACAAGGTCTGGACACCGCTGTTGCGCAGGGCCTGGTTGAGCTGGGTGGTCTTGGCGACAAAGTCCAGGTTGGCCGGGTCGTTGCCTTCGGGCAACTGGGTGTACGGGTGGTACGAAATGACCGTGTTCAGGCTGGCCACGCCCAGCGCGCCGAGGGCGTCGAGCATGGACTGGCCGTTGGGCATCTCGCCGAAGAACGCCATGCCGGCGGCCACCACCGGTTTGCTCGGGTTGACCGTGCGTAGCGCCGTCGCGGTGATCGTCAGCAGCCTGGCATACCCGGCCGGGTCGGCCACCGGGCGCCAGAAGCCCAGCAGGTTCGGCTCGTTCCACACTTGCCAGGCGTTAACGCTGGGGTAGCGCTGCGACAGCAACAGCATGCGGTTGGCGAATACGTTCGGGTCTTTGGGCGGGTACTGGTCCTGATAGGGCGCGCCGACCGGTGCGGTAGTTGCGAAGGGCGCGGACCCGACCAGATAGAACACCGACTTGAGTTGGTTGTCTTGCAGCTTCTGCACCAACTGATCCAGGGTCGCCACCCGGTATTGCCCCTCCACCGGCTCCAGTTGGTCCCAGTGCAAGTCCAGGCGCACCCACTCCAGCCCAAGCGCCTTGAGACGGTCGATCTGTTTCTGATAACGCTCGGGGCTGAACCATAGGAACTGCGCGTTCACCCCGAGAAAATCCTTCCACACCACCGGCTTGCCGGCCTTGAGCACATGGCTTTCGGCATCCGCCGGACGGCCCCAGAAAAACGCCGTCAGGCTCAAGGCTGCAACGACGGCCAGGCTGGCGAGGTACGTGCGTTTACGCGCCATGGCGGGCTCCTGCGATGGCTTGACCGAACAGTTCGACGAATTTTTCCGCAGTCAGAGGCCACAAACGCTGGCGTCCGATTTCTCCGGCGCGTTCGGCCCAGTCCCGGGCCAGCAGCGGTTGACGCGCCAGCCTCAGAAGCTGCTCGCTCAGCGCGGCCACATCGCCTTCGGGATAGATCGCCCCGTTGCCGCTGGCCACTTCCTCGGCAAAGGCGCGGGCATCGGAAGTGATCGCGCCGCGCCCGCAAGCGGCGGCCCAGGACAGCGCACCACTGGTGCCACGCTGGCGCCCCAACAGGCCGAGTTTTTTCGATTCGCGGTAAGGCAACACCATTACATGGTGATCTTGGATGGTCTGAGCGATCTGCTCAGCCGGCAGGTTCAGTTGCCAGTCGACGGCATCGGCCAGGCCCAATGCGACGATCTGAGCGTTGAGCTGTTCCAGGTAGTTGCCGCCCGCGCCGAAAGCCATCTCCGGCGCGGTGCCGCCGGCCAGGCTCAGGCGCACCCGTTCGCGCAACTGCGGGTCTTGTTTGAATACGTGCGCCAGCGCCTGAACCAGGTCTTCGATGCCCTTGCCGCGGTAGATAAACCCAAAGTACAGCAGGCGCAGAGGCTCCAGCGGCGGCAGCGCAACCGCGTCGATGGCCAGGTTGGCATGGTTGATCACCGCCACTTTGCCGGCGGGCAATTGCATGCGCTGGCTCAGGCACCCCGCGCCCAGACGAGTAAGGGTAATCAGACGCGTAAGGCTTTGGGCCACCTGACGTTCTTCGCGCAGGGTCAAGGGATCGGCCAGCACCACGGCCGCCTGAGGCATCGGGCTGGGCAGGCGCTCCAACAGATTCAACGGAAATGGCAGATGCTCGCGTCGCCAAACCATTCGTTCCGGGTCGTGTACGGTGGCGGTCAGGGGCAATCGCGGGTAGGCCTTGCGCAGTTCACGCAAGGCCAGGAATTCCCCCAGGCGCCCGCCGCCCAGCTCGGCGTGCACCAAGTCCACGGTGTGCCAATCAAAGGCGCTGATGGCCGACCTGATTGCATCGCTGTTGCCCGCCACGCCCGCCAGCGGGGTCAGCACCGTCACGCCACGCGCTTGGAGTGCCGTGCGGAAATGGTTCGCGTAGTCGGCGATGCCATTTTTCTCCGGCGGCAGCGGCGCGAGCAGGGCGATACGCATCAGAACGCTCCCCGGTATTTGGCGATGGTCTTGAGTACTTTGGACGGCACTTCGAACTTGCGCCGGTTGATGATGATGCCGTCGACTTTGCCGAACGCAGTGTTGAGGATCGATAACGCGTGCTCGACCACCGGCACCGTGCTCTTCTGGGCTTCCACCACCAGTGCGATCAGGTCGGCGCGGCGCAGTGCGATGAACGCATCGCGGTTGTCCAGCAGGGCCGAGGCGTCCAGCAGCACCACTTCGCCCGGCGCCGCCGGCTCAGCGCCGCCGACCCTTACGTTGATGCCGTTTTCATCGAGTAGCTGGCGCAATTGTTCGACCACAAAGGTCACCCCTTCGCCATGTCGCGCCGAGGTCAGTCCCAACGTCAGACCCTGTTCGGCGATGCGGTCCGGGCGCAACAGGCTGTAGAGCCGGTAGATGCTCGCATTAAACGCGTTGGTGCCTTGCGCGGTGCTGGTGTCCAGTTCCGGCAGGGTGGTCCACAGCGGCAGGCCGAACTTGCGTTCCACCAATCCACCGTCGTGGATGCGCTGATCCAGCAGGTAGCACAGGTACACCACCAACAGGCCGACGACGATGGCGAACGGAACCGCCAGCACCAGCATCACCAGGGTTTTGGGGAAGATCCGCCCAGGGTTGAGGGTGGCTTCTTCGATCACCGCGATATTGCTGATCTGGCTGTTGTCCAACTCGCGGTCGATGCGCGATTTCTCCAGGTTGTCGACGTACAACGCGTAGTTACGCTCGGTGGCGCTCAGCTCGCGGGCCAGGCGGGTCAGTTCCGGTTCAATCTCCAGGGCTTGCTTGCGTTGGCCTTCAAGGTTGGCCAGTTGCTTCTGTTGCTGGGTCAGTTGGGTGCGTAGGGCGCGATTGTTGCTCGACTCGTCCAGCAGCACCCGCTGCAAGTGGATTTCCAGGGTGTTGGGCGCGCGGTTCTCGGAGCTTTGCACCGTGTTGCTCTCGCTGGCGACCTGGGCCTGCATGGCTTTGATCGACGCATCCAGGGCTTTGACCGGCGGCGCGTTGTCAGTGTAGGTGCGCATCATGTCGGCCTTTTCCAGCAGCTTCTGGTTGAGCAGGCGGCGCAGGTCCTGCTGCTGCGGGTTGAGTGCGATCTGGCGCACCGTGGTGACTTCCTTGGGCTGGCTCTTGAGCTGGTTGCGGGTGCTCTCGATGGCGCTGTCGGACGAGGCGATCAGACGTGTGGTGTTGAACACCTCGCCACGCAGCACATTGATGCGCTCGGACAAATCCTCCAGGCGATCGGTGATGCTCGCCGCGCCGATTTGATTCAGGTGCGTGAGGATCTGCTGCTTGTAGCTCTTGATCTCGGTGGCGCTGTTGGACACCTGCCCCTCGTAGAAGGCATAGAGACTTTTGCGCCCCAGGGCCTGGGTGCGTTCGCTGATATAGGTTTCGACCCAGTGCTTGACCACCTCTTGGGCAATCTGCGGATCGCCCCAGGTGAAGGTGATGTCCATCACCGTGGAGCCGGCGGCATGGCTGACGTCAAAGTTCTTTTCCAGGCTGGCGGCGAGGCGTTCCACCGGGGTGGTTTTTTCCACGATGCCGACGGTTTCCAGCACCACGCGCAGGCCGTCGAACACCGCGCCGATGGCGCTCTTGACGTAGTACTTGATGCGCTTCCAGGCGCCTTCCGGCGGCGGTGTGTTATTGATTACCTCCAGGTAGTGCTCGGCCACCGCGCGCACGATCGGCCGCCCGGTCAGCAGGCGCTCCTCGTCGACGATCGGGTCGCGCTGGGTGCTGGGCATGACCAGCGCCTGGCGGTTGCTGATCTCGATCGGCAGCGTCGAGTCACGCCCCGGCTTGACCAGCAGGCGCGCGGTGGATTCGTACTTGGCCGGCAGCAGGAATGCCCCCAGCAAAATGATCAGCAGCGCGGCAAGGGCCGCCAGTTTGAACTCGTGGCGGAAGATGAAGAACAGGCGCAGAAGATCGCGGAAAGAACGGATCTCGATCATGGGATGTCGCTCCTTTTAATTGCTGCCGCCGCTGGTGCGCGTGTAGTTGTAGCCGACGCCAATGGACTTGGTGAACGGAATCAATTGGTTCAGGTAGGTATCCACCCCCTGGATGCGCTCACCCACATTGGACTTGGGCACAAACACCACATCGCCACGTTGCAGCCGCACCGGTTTGCGCCCGTCGGGACCGGTTTTGAGCAACTGGCTGAAGTCCAGAAAGTACGCGCGGTAGGCACCCTGGGCGTCTTCGCGCAGCAACGCGACCATGCTGGCGTCGCCCGCCGGGTTGATCCCACCGGCACCGACGATGGCTTGCTCCAGGGTATTGGCCGTGGCGATCTGCACCGCCGTCGGGTTGTTTACCGCGCCGCCGACAATCACCGAGTTGGCCGGCGCCTGGTTGATGTTCACCGTCACGCGCGGCTCGCGGTAGGTGGGCGCGAGTTTGCGGGTCAGCTCGGTGGCCAGTTCCGAGGGCTGGCGTCCGGCGACCTGGATCGGGCCCAGAAACGGATAGTTGATCTTGCCGTCGGTTTGCACGGTGTACAGGGTCAGCTCGTAGATGGTGCTGACGTTGAACGCCGACAGGGTGGGCATCTCGCCGGCGTCGCGCACGATGCGCAGCTGGTCGCCGATGCGGATGCGTTCCACCGCCGGCGGCAACTGCGCCAGTTGGTCGAGGGCGCGCTTGCCGTCCTCGACGGTTCTGTCATCCGGTGGCTCGATACGGGCCGGTGTATTGCAGGCGGCCAGGGCCAGCATGGCCACGGCGAGCAGGGTGCGTTTCATCAAGGGGGACTTCCTGTGGGTCATGATGCTCACCTCCAATACCCGGGAAACATGCTGATGCGCCGCTTAAGGGACACCGGCAGGCGCCGCTCAAGGTGGCCAAGCCGGTAACCCAGCCATTTGAATGCACTGCGCACCAGCACCTCGGGCGCGCGGTGCAGCGCGCCGGCCTTGCGCAAGGCGGCCAGCTCCGCCAGCACGTAGCGCTTGCCTTCGCCGCCCGCATCGCCGAAGGCTTGGCGGATCCACGGCTCGCGGCCGTAGAACACGCCGATATCGAAGTAGCGGTGAAACTCGTCCATGAGTGAGTAATCGTGGGAGTGATGCACCTGCGCCGTGGCGGCGTAGCGCACCTTGTAGCCGTCGAGCAGCAGGCGCGCCGCGACGTAGGCGTCTTCGCTGCCGATCACATCGACGGGGAACCCACCCACGGCGTGCAGCGCGCTGCGTCGGTACACGGCAAACGAGTCGGAGCTGAAGCAGGTCTTGATCCCCAGCTCCGGCGCGTCGACCAGGCTTTTGCTGCGGCTGTGGGGCGGGTAGTTGAAGTGCCGCGATTGCGCCCCCAGCAGCCCGGCGTCGGGGTGCGGCAACTGGCGCCCATAGGCGACGCCGTTGAGCGGGTCCTGCTGCAGCTCATCAAGCAGGTTGGCGAAGGTGTCGGGGGCCGCGGGAATGGCGTCCTGGGTCATCACGATCAGTGCGTCGCCGCCCACTTGTTCGCTGGCCCAACGGCGGGTGCCGCCGTGATTGAAGGTGCGCGCGTCGATCACTTCGACCCGTGCGCCGAAGGCGCGAAAGCGCGCCGCGGTGTCATCGTTGGAGGCGCTGTCCACCACCAGCATCTCGTCCGGTTGCAGGGTTTGCATCGCCAGGGCCGGCAGCAATCGCGCCAGGTGACTGGATGCGTTACGGGTCGGGATGATCAGCGCGGTACGCATGTCACTTTTTCACGTCGGCCGGGGTGCGGCCGTAAATGTCGTCGAAGCGCACGATGTCGTCCTCGCCCAGGTACTCGCCGCTCTGCACCTCGATCATCACCAGATCGATGATGCCGGGGTTGGTCAGTCGGTGTTTGTGCCCGGCGGGGATGTACGTGGATTCGTTGGCGTTGATCAGAAATTCCCGTTCGCCGTTGGTGATCTGCGCCGCGCCGCTGACCACCACCCAGTGTTCGCTGCGGTGGTGATGCATCTGCAGCGACAGCGACGCTAAGGGTTTGACCACGATGCGCTTGATCTTGAAGCGGCTGCTTTCCTCCAGCACCGTGTAGGTGCCCCATGGCCGTGTGACGGTGCGGTGCAGGCTGTACGCCGGGTGATTCTGACGCTTGAGTTCGGCGACGATGTAACGCACATCCTGGCTGCGGTGGGCGTCGGCGATGAGCAGCGCGTCGGGGGTGTCGACGATGATCAGGTCGCGCACGCCGACCGCGCCGAGTACGCGCTTGGGCGAGTCGATGTAGCAGTTGTGCACGTCATGCAAAATGGCTTCGCCGTTGATCTGATTGCCGTGGGCGTCGTTGGGTGTGAGCTGGCGCAGCGCCTCCCACGAACCGATATCGCTCCAGCCGATGTCGCAGGGTATTACGGCGACTTGGTTGGACCTCTCCATCAGCGCCACATCGATGGAGATATCCGGCGCCTTGCCGAACGCCTCCGCATCCAGTTCACGCTGGCGCGAGGTGCTGTTCTGCAGGCTCTGGCTGTGTTCCAGCGCGGCGCGTGCGGCTTGCAGCACGTCGGGCGCATGGGTGGCCAGTTCATCCACCAGGGTGCTGGCCTTGAAGCAGAACATGCCGGCGTTCCACAGGTGTTTGCCACCGTCGAGGTAGGCCTGGGCGGTGGCCTGATCGGGCTTCTCGACGAAGCGTTTGACCCGGTTACCGTGGGTGAGCGCTTCGCCTTGCTCGATATAGCCAAAGCCGGTTTCCGCGTGGTCGGGCTGGATGCCGAAGGTCACCAGGAAACCGGCGTCGGCCAGTTCGCGGGCCTGAGTCACGGCTTCGGCGAACGCGACTTCATTCAGTATCAGGTGGTCCGCTGGCATCACCAGCAACTGCGCCGCATCGCCGAAATGCTCTTGCACATGCAATGCCGCGACCGCGATGGCCGCCGCCGTGTTGCGCCCGAACGGCTCCAGCAACAGGTCCAGAGGCAAGCGGGCTTTGTTCACGCTGCGGTAGTCATCGAGGGTTCGAAACAGCAGGTCGCGGTTGGTCACCGTCAGCACATTTTCCACGCCGGGCAGTTTGGCGGCGCGCTGGAAAGTTTTCTGCAACAGGCTCTGGCCGTCACGCATGCGCATGAACGGCTTGGGCATATTTTGTCGCGACACCGGCCACAACCGCGTACCCGACCCACCGGAAATGATGCAGGGGATTAATCCGTTGAGGTTATTCATCAATACACTTCCTTGGTGGACAGGACGGCCGGGACCGTCATGAAAACGATGTACAGGTCAAACCACACCGACCACTTGGAGATGTATTCCAAGTCGTACTCGACACGTTTCTGGATTTTGAACAGGGTATCGGTTTCCCCCCGGTAGCCGTTGATTTGCGCCCAGCCGGTAATACCTGGTTTCACCCGATGACGGGAGCTGTATTCGCTCACCGCCACCTCGAAGGGAATGCCCGCCGCCTTGGTCGCCGTGGCATGGGGGCGCGGGCCGACCATGGACATATTGCCCAGCAGCACATTGAACAGCTGTGGCAGCTCGTCGATGCTGGTCTTGCGGATAATGCGCCCCACACGGGTGATGCGCGGGTCTTCGCGGGTGGTCTGACGCTCGGCGGTGAAGTCGCTCTGGTCGGTGTACATCGAGCGGAACTTGAATACGCGGATCTCGTTGTCGTTGTAGCCGAAGCGGTTCTGGCGGAAAAGTACCGGGCCTTTGGAGTCGAGCTTGATTGCAATCGCCGTCACCAGCATCAGCGGCAACAGCGCCACCAGCGCCAGGCTGGCCAACAGTACATCCTCGCAACGCTTGATCACCGGCGACCAACCGCGCAGGGGCAATTGCGAGGTGCTGAACATCAGGATGCCGCCCACGTCGGTGATGCGGCTGTGACCGTAGCGCAACGCGGCCATGTCAGGCACCAGCATCACGTTCACCGACATCTGCCGCAGGCGGTTGACCAGGCTGTGGATGCGTTGCTCGGCGGCCCAGGGCAGGCAGATCATCACCTGGTTGACCTGTTCGGCGCGGATCAGCTTTTCCAGGTCGCGGGTATTGCCCAGCAGCGGCAGGTTGCTCAGTTCCTTGGGAATGCGCTCGGTGCGGTCATCGATAAAACCCACCAGGCCGGAGCGAATATCGCCGTTGCGCTGCAGGTGCTCGGCGACATGCACAGCGGTGTCGGTAAAGCCCAGAATCACCGTACGTTGCAGGTATTTGCCCTTGCGCATCAGGTTGCGGTAAAGGCGCAGCATCAGCAGGCGTTCCAGGCAGAACAGACCGAGGCTGGCGATGTACCACGCCACCAGGTTGCGCGGGGTCAACTGTGGGAACATCTGCAAAATCTGGTACATGAACAACAGAATGCAAAACGCCGCCGACCACGCCTTGATCTTGGTTTTCAGGCGCATGCGGTTACTGAACAATTCTTCGGAGTAGATGCCCAGCGCCTGAAACAAAATGATGGTCAACGCCGCAAAGAACACTAGTAACCCGAGGAAGTGCGTGCGCATTTCAGGGGCCATCGGGTCCAGGAAAAACACCAGCACCAGCGGCGGCAGAATAGCCGACAGACCGTGGATCAATTTGACGAAAACAACAAAGAATTCAACAAAACCGGCACGCGTTAGAAATAGGCTGTCGACGGACGACTTCTTTCGCATAAAACATCCCTCATTGCACTCCAGGCGTGTCGTTTCGGCGTTTAAGCAGGAAGCTGCATTGGCGCTGAGTTGAACAACCGCACGCTGGGTAATACGCAACTATCCAATTCAAAAGGATCAATCCAATTGAATTGAATACGCGGGGCTAAAACTAAGGAGCGTTTCCTTTAAGGATTAGTCAACGAGCTGACGATGCTGCGCAATGGCTTGGTAGAAGGGTTGGGCGCTGTGGCTTTCGGCATTTTATTGATCTTCCTTGTTCGAGACTATCGCCTTTGAATATGCTTTTGAGTGTAGAAATAAATTTGAGATTTTTCCTGCGCAATGCAAAAAACCTTTTTCGAAGGGAGGTAGGAAAGGGGGACAAAAGGTCTGGCGGGACCCATTGGAGGTCCTGCCACAGTGCGGGGGAAGGGATCAGAAGTTACCTTTCAAACTGACCATAAAATTACGCGGTTCTGCCCACCCGACGGCAGGGGCGTCCCGTTAATCGTTCTTAGCGCCGGCGACTCTTCAAAGCGTATCCAGATCAATTTTTTGTGTGGGTCGGGCGTGCTGATTAATCTACGGGCTTCCACCCAGGACGACTCGGGCATGATCGATTTTGCAACCTTGGCGGTTTTTTCCGGCGCAGTGCTGTTGTTGCTCCTGTCACCGGGGCCGAACATGGCGTTTGTTATCAGCCATGGTATCTCCCATGGCTGGCGCGGTGGCCTGGCCGCGAGCCTGGGGATCGGTGTGGCCGACATAGTGTTGACGGTGCTGACCGCCACCGGTGTCACCGCAGTGGTCGCCGGTTGGCCGCCGTCGT
Organism: Pseudomonas sp. MD330_10; assembly: GCF_042610415.1. Classification (NCBI taxonomy): domain Bacteria; kingdom Pseudomonadati; phylum Pseudomonadota; class Gammaproteobacteria; order Pseudomonadales; family Pseudomonadaceae; genus Pseudomonas; species Pseudomonas sp. MD330_10. The sequence goes on along the minus strand of NZ_JBHGZU010000020.1, from coordinate 65,675 downwards.
TCGACCTGATTCGCTATGCCGGCGTGGGCTACCTGCTGTGGCTGGCGGTCAAAACCGTGCAAAAACGCCCCGATCATGCGGTCGCTGCCGTCGAGCCCGTGGCGCTCAAGCGTGTATTCCTGTACGCCATGCTCAACAGTCTGCTCAATCCCAAGGCGTTGCTGTTTTTTGTCGTGTTCCTGCCGCAGTTCGTACGACCCGAGGCGGGGGCGATTGCCGGGCAACTGTTGCTGCTTGGGGGCGTTCTGACGCTGATCGCTGCGATATTTCATGGCGTGCTGGGGATCAGCGGCGGCGGCATCCGCCGTTGTTTCAGTGGCCGGCCAGGCAGCGCCGTGCTGCAAAGATGGGGGCTGGCCACTGTGTTGACGGCGTTGGCAGTGCGCCTGGCGCTGATGTCCCGGCCGGTTTGAAGCCGCCTTTAAACCAGGCGTGCGGCCGCGCGCGCGGTGATCTCGCCACGGGTCTTGCGCGATTCGACGGTGCGCTTGTTGGCTTCATCCAGCACCGCCTGCGGGGCGGTGTCCGGGCGGCCGGCGTTGAAGGGCGGGGCCGGCGCGTATTCAAGCTGCAACTGCACCAATTGCGCGGCCTCCGGGCTGTACAGCTCGGCGGCCAGGGTCAGGGCGAAATCGATCCCGGCGGTGATGCCGCCACCGGTCAATAGGTTAGCGTCGCGCACCACGCGGTCTTGCACTGGGATGGCGCCGAGCGGGGCGAGCATATCGTGGTAGGCCCAATGCGTGGTGGCCTTGCGACCGCGCAGCAGGCCGGCCGCGCCGAGCACTAGCGAACCGGTGCACACCGAGGTCACGTAACGCGCGGTATCGGCCTGGGCTTTGAGGAAGTCCAGGGTGACCGGGTCTTCCATCAGCGCGCCAACGCCTGAACCGCCAGGCACGCAGATCACGTCCAAGGCGGGGCAATCGGCGTAGGTCATGGTCGGGGTGAACACCAGGCCGGTACTGGAGGTGACCGGCGCCAGGTCCTTCCACACCAAGTGCAGCTTGACGTCCGGCAGCGAGCCCAGCACGTCATAGGGGCCGGTAAGGTCCAGTTGCTGGATGCCGGGAAACAAAACAAAACCGATATGCAGGGTCATCAAGAACGCTCCGAGATAGGGGTGGACGGCCTCACTGTAGAGGCCTAGGCTTTGGCGAATACGCCATTGAGCCCACAAATCACGCCAATCATGACCCGAACCGTCCACGTCCTCGCGTTCCCCAATGCCCAAGTGCTCGATGTCACCGGGCCGTTGCAAGTGTTCGCCTCCTGCAATGACCTGGCGCGCCAGCGCGGTCTGCCGCTGCCTTATGCCGTGTCAGTGATTGCCGCCCAGACGGAACCGGTGATGACCTCTGCCGGCCTGGCGCTGGTGGCCGAGCCGCTGCCCGCCGTCGATGCGCCGTGCGACACCTTGGTGATCGCCGGCGGCTGGGGGGTGTACAACGCCGCCGATGATCCGTCGCTGGTGGCGTGGGTGCGCGATAAGGCCCGGCATACCCGGCGCATGACGTCGGTGTGCACCGGCGCGTTCCTGCTGGCTGCCAGCGGTCTGCTCGACGGTTGCCGCGTGGCGACCCACTGGACGCGTTGCGAGGAGCTGGCCAAGCGCTTCCCGTCGCTGACGGTGGAGGCCAATCCGATTTTCATCCAGCAGGGTTCGGTGTGGACTTCCGCCGGCGTCACCGCTGGCATCGACCTGTGCCTGGCCTTGGTGGAGGAGGACCTGGGGCGCGCCGTGGCGTTGGAAGTCGCGCGCCATCTGGTGGTATTTCTCAAGCGCCCGGGTGGGCAATCGCAATTCAGCGCGACCCTGGCCCTGCAAGAGGGCGGCAGCCGTTTCGCCGAACTGCATGCGTGGATCGCAGAACACCTCACCCTCGATTTGAACATCGCCACCCTGGCCAGCCAGGCTGGCATGAGCGAGCGCAGCTTTGTGCGCCACTACCGCGCCGAAACCGGCCAGACTCCCGCACGCGCCGTGGAGCTGATCCGTGTCGAAACCGCGCGCCGGCAATTGGCCGACAGCAGCGCCTCGATCAAGCGCATCGCCGTGCAGTGCGGTTTTGGCAGCGAGGAAACCCTGCGCCGCAGCTTCCTGCGCGCCCTCGACGTGACGCCCCAGGCCTATCGCGAACGCTTCAGCGCGCCGGCCTAGGCGAGCAACTCCAGCAGCGCATCCAGGGTCGCCTGCGGTGCCTCCTGAGGGATGTTATGGCCCACGCCGGGCAGCACGCGGCGCTGATAAACGCCGCTGAAGTGCACCGCGTCTTCATCTTCCTCAGAGGGCGGCCCCACGCCGTCGTCGGCGCCGCATAGGCAAATGCAAGGCACCGTGATCGCCGGTTGTTGCGCGAGGGCCTGTTCGATCGATTCCAGTGCAGGATCGCCGGGCGCATACATGAAACGGTGACGATACGAGTGAATCACCACCTCGACAAAATCCGGGTTGTCGAACGAAGGCGCCGTCTGCTCGTACAGGCTCGGGCCTGCGGACCAAGTCGGCGACCACAGTGACCACAACAGTTCACACAATTCACGGCGGTTGGCGGTCAAGCCGTCGACGCCGCGCTGTGTGTGGAAGTAGTACTGGTACCACAAGCGATGCTCGGTTTCGGGCTGGCGTGGAGCGGTGGACTGGGCAATGTCCTGAATGTTGTAGCCATCCCCGCTGACCAGCGCGCGCACCCGTTGCGGCCACAGTGCGGCGACGATGCACGCGGCGCGCCCACCCCAGTCGTAGCCTGCCAGGGTGGCGCGGGGGATCGCCAGCGCATCCATGAAATCCAGCAAGTCCTTCGCCAGCGCTGCCTGTTGCCCGGAGCGCAGCACCTGATCGTGGATAAACCGCGTCGGGCCGTAACCGCGCAGGTACGGGACCAGCACACGGTAGCCACGCTCGGCCAGCGGCGGCGCGATAGCGTCATAGGCGCGCGGGTCGTAGGGAAAGCCATGCAGCAGAATCACCGGCTCGCCGTCCAAGGGGCCATGAGTTTCATAGGCGATGTCGAGCATGGACGTGCGCACGTACAGCAGTGGAGCGAGGAGGGCCATGGGAAGGTTCCTATGGGTGGTTCGGGTTCTGCCCACTGTAGTTCAAAGGCCAGCGGCGGGCAGCGTGGCGCTGCTCGCCCTGTGCAGGTTTTACGGTTGCCACACAGTCTTGGCGCCACTGAGCTTACGGTCCAGAAACGTGGCCGCGCTGATCAAGGCCAAGTGGCTCAACGCCTGGGGCGTGTTGCCCAGGTGGCGCGCCTGGTTGTCGAACTCTTCGGCGTACAGGCCTAGTGGGTTGGCGTAGCGCAACAGTTGCTCGAACTCCAGGTGGGCTTTTTCCACCTGGCCGGCGCGTGCCAGGCATTCGACGTACCAGAACGAGCACGCGGCGAACGCACCTTCGGTGCCTTGCAGGCCGTCGATCTGGCTGTCGTCGTTGCGATAGCGGTAGACCATGCCGTCGCGCACCAGGCTTTTCTGAATCGCCTCCAGGGTGCTCAGCCAGCGCGGGTCCGTGGCCGCGACGAAGCGCACCAGCGGCATCAACAGCATCGAACCGTCCAGCGCGGTGCTGCCGATGTACTGCACAAAATGCCCGCGTTCTTCGTTCCAGAAGTTGCTCCAGATATCGGCGTAGATCGCTTGGCGAGTCTGGTCCCAGCGCGCGAACGGTGCCGGCAGCGAGCGCTTGGAGGCCAGACGGATCGCACGATCCAACGCCACCCAGCACATCAGGCGCGAGTGCAGAAAGTGGTGTTGCTCACCGCGCATTTCCCAGATGCCGACATCCTTGTGGTTCCAGATTTCGCAGACCTGATCGGCAACCTCCACCGTATGTTTCCAACCTTCGTGGGAGATGGCTTCGCCGTACTTGTTGACCAGGTAAACCGCGTCCATCAGTTCGCCGTAGATATCCAACTGAATCTGATCGAACGCTTCGTTGCCGATGCGCACCGGCGTGGCGCCGCCGTGGCCGCCGAGGTGGTCCAGCTCGGTCTCCGGCAGTTCCTGGCGACCGTCGATGCCATAGAGGATGTTGATTTTGGTCGGCTGGCCGCAGCAATCGCTGACCCGCCCCCTGAGCCAGCGCATGTAAGCGTTGGCTTCCTCGACAAAGCCCAGGCGCATAAAGGCGTAGACGGTGAACGAGGCGTCGCGGATCCAGGTGTAGCGATAGTCCCAGTTGCGCTCACCGCCCGGGGTTTCCGGCAAACCGAAAGTGGCGGCGGCGATGATCGCACCGTGCCGGCGCGAGGTCAGCAGTTTGAGCGCCAGGGCCGAGCGGTTGACCATCTCGCGCCAGCGCCCGCGGTAGGTGGATTGGGCGATCCAGCCGCGCCAGAACTTGAGGGTGTGGGCCAGGGCCAGGTCGGTGCAGCCGCCGTCTACCCGTGGGTCGTCCTGGCCACCGAATACGAACTCGGCCGTTTCTTCCTGATTCAGGGTGAAGGTGGCCACGGCTGCGTTGTCGTCTAGCTGCAACGTCTGGCTGCCGGACAACCGCAGGCCAGGTTGGCCCTGGGCGGTGAAGCATACGGTGCCGTTGTCGAGGCCAGCGTGGGTTGGTGTTCGCGCATAGTCGTGACGCACCGCGCAACGCAGGTGCAGAGTGGCACTGCCGCTGACCACCCGCACGCGGCGGATCAGCAGCGGCAGGTCGTCGATCTCTTCGCTGATGGTCAGCAGGTCGGTGATTTCCACCACGGCACTGTCGCTGAGCCAGCGGGTTTGCAGAACGTTGGTGTCGGGCAGGTAGATCTGTTCGCGCCGCGCGTTGGGCAGGTCTGGGGTGAGTTGGAAGGTGCCGGCCTCGGGCGAGTCCAACAGTGCGCAAAAGATCGACGGGCTGTCGAATTCCGGCCAGCAGAAAAAGTCGATGCTGCCTTTGTCGTTGATCAGGGCGGCGCTGCGCATATCGCCGATGATGCCATGGGCATCGATGGCGCTTTGGGGTTCGTTTTTAAGATCAACCATTGTCGCGAAACTCCGGATACAGGCTCATGCCGCCATCGATAAACAGGGTGCTGCCAACCACATAGTCAGAGGCGTCGCTGGCCAGCCACACCACGGCGTTGGCCACGTCCTGCACGTCACCCACGCGCCCGTAGGGAATCAGTTTGAGCAGCTCTTTCAATGCCGCGCCTTCGGTGGCGGCGCGGTTGATGGCGGTGCGAATCGCCCCCGGTGCGATGCCGTTGATACGAATGCGCTGCTCGCTGACTTCCTGGGCGAGGGTGCGCATCAGCATCTCCACGCCGCCTTTGGATGCCGCGTAGTTCGCATGCCCGGCCCAGGGGATCACTTGGTGCACCGAGCTCATATGGATAATTTTGCCGGCCGCTCGCGACACGCCTTCGCGTACGCCTTGGCGCTTGAAGATGCGCACCGCCGCACGGGCGCAGAGGAATTGCCCGGTGAGGTTCACGCCGATGACCGCGTTCCAGTCGTCGAGGCTCATGTCGACGAAGGCAGCGTCCTTCTGCATGCCGGAATTGGCCACCAGGATGTCCAGGTGCCCGAAGGCGTCGAGGGTCTGGGCGAACAGCCGTTCCACATCGTCTTCCTTGGACACATCCGCGCCGATGGCAATCGCCCGGCCACCTTCGGCATTGATCTGCGCCGCCAATGCTTCGGCGGGGGCGGCCTGGGCGTTGTAATTGAGCACCACCGCGGCGCCGGCTTGCGCCAGGGCTTTGGCCGCACCGGCGCCGATTCCGGAACTGGCGCCGGTTACCAGCGCCACTTGTTGCTCCAACGAGATATGCATGCACACCCAGCCTTTGATTCGTGAGTTCAGTTAGCTGACTGATGGCACACAAGGGAAGTTCAGATGCCTGGAAACCGCCTACGGATTAAAGCTTATCTGGTATAAAAATTAAAAAATAAATAACTAGATGGTATTAGCAAGCCAGCTAAAAGCGTTTGACAGGATTTTGCGCCCCGTGTTTTATAGGGGCACCTCAATCCGCTCCGCTGGTAGTTCAGAAGTCATCGCGGAGTCACCTATAAGAGAAGCCCATGTTTTCATTGGCCGTTATAGGGGAACTACCAGATAAGGGGCCGGCGCCTGTTCATATTGGCTTGCCTATGTCAGTGATCTTCAATGGCGATGATGTCGTCGTGCACATTGGAGTTGTCACCCTGTCTGCAGTACGCTCCCTGATTATTAGTTACGTACTCACGCTGAAGTTGTTTTCTTGTTTTGCAGCCTTGAACACCCAGCGGCTATACGCGGGGGCATGCTTAGTTCATCGCTGTTGATAAGTACCCGCTGTCGTCTCTTTCATTAAATAACCCTTATCCGAGGAGGATGTGTCGTGGGCACTCCGGGTTACTTAGAACAACTAAAAAGTCATAACCCTCGTTCAGAATTGTGGTGGGATTCATCCCCCGTGTTGTATGCCCCCCATAAATACGGCTTGCTGGATAAGCACCCAACGGTAGCCGCATATATCGAGCGGTTGATGCCGGACGATTGGTGCCGGCCGCGAAGTTTCAGCAGCGTGACCACTAACCCGCGTCTGGTGACTGCGGTGATTCTGGACAGACGGGAATACGGGGCTTCACGCGTTGATCAGAGCAATCTGTCGGCAGAGACGTTGCGCAAAAAGTTGTACGACGAAGTAATTGTCGACGGTGCGTCGACGCTCAAAACCCTGTGGGAGCAATCGTCACACGCTGAGGGCTGGATGTGCGCTCAAGTGGAGCCGAGCGACATGCGCTGCGCCCAGCGCATGACCGCCCGCGGCATGGAGCTGCATCATCTGGCACCGAACGTGATGGTCAAGGTGCCGGGCAGCCAGGAGGGTTTGGCGAGCGTCGAGCAACTGGTAGCGCGAGGGGTGTCGATCAATATCACCTTTTGTTTCACCGTCTCGCAGTTCCAGGCGGGTTTGCAGGCCATTGAGCGTGGCCGACTCAGTGCGCGCAGCCATGGCATCGATACGCGCCATTGCAAGTACGTGATTACCTACATGATCGGGCGCTTTGGCTGTCAGCCCGAGTTCGCCCAGCAAGCCGCCGCGCGCAGTATGGCGCTGGCGCCGCAGGAATTGCGCTGGGCCGAACTGCTGATTTACGAGCAGATCCAGGCCCTGGTGGCCGCGTCGCGCGTGCCGGTCCACACCTTGCTGTCGAGCCTCAAAATCGACGTCGATGCGCGTGGCAACCAGCATTGCTGGCACCTGGAACGCACCGGCCTGAGCGCCACCTACTACACACTCACGCCGGAGATGGTGGCATTTCTGGTGGAGCGCGAAAGCCGTGGCCAACCCGTGCTGCCCGCCCACGCGCCGCTGCAGGTACCGCCTGCGACGTTCGCCAAGTTGATGCGGATTCCGTACTTCTACCAAGCCTATTTGCTCGACAGCATCGCGCCGCAGGACTTCGCCCGCCATGCAGCCTTTATCACCGCCTGCAACGAAGCCAATGCCGCGCACCGGCGCCTGACCGATCACTGTGTTCGCCTATGCGCCGCGGCCCAGCACTCCAGACGCTCGATCAACGAAATTCTGGCGACCGAATATGGGAGTGTGGCATGAACCAAATGGTTGCCTTATGGGCTCACCCGCGCTCGCGTTCCACGGTGCTGGAACGCGTATTTATCGAGCGCGGGGACTTCGAAGTCTTCCATGAGCCTTTTGCTCATGGGGCATTTTCCGCCGATTCCAGCATTCCTTCGGACGACTGGGACCACGCTTTTCCCACGACTTATACGGCGATCAAGCAACGGCTGATCGAAGCGGCAAGCCATTCCCCGGTGTTTCATAAAGATATGTGTTACCACTGCCTGGAGGAGTTGAAGGTCGACGTCGACTTTCTCGCCTGCCAAGACAATGTATTTATTATTCGCGAGCCGGTCAGCAGTATTGTTTCCCACCACCGTATATACCCGGATATGCCGTTACAGGCGATTGGGTATAAAGCACAGTACGAGATCTTTTGTGTGCTAAAAAAACTCACCGGTAAAGTACCGTATGTGATTAATGCCGATGATCTGGCCGCCGATCCGCAACACGTTATTCGTAAACTCTGTGATTATTTGAATATTGAGTTTCTGCCTCGCGCTTTGTCTTGGAAGCGCGAATGCCCGCCCCAATGGAAGATGTGGAGAAGTTGGCATGTGACCGCCGAAAATAGTGAGCGGATTATCGCCCCAGATAAACAAGTCCTGGATATAGCGCTATTCCAACAGTGCGCAAAGTTAAAAAACTTATATGACTATCACCGGCCGTTTTACGAGCATATGAACGCGTTTTGTCAATAAGGAGCCTGACATGCAAAAGTTAATAGTGACCGGCGCCGCCAATGGGATTGGTCGAGCGACGGTGGAGAAAGCCATTGAAGCCGGCTATTTCGTGATCGGCACCGACAAGGATGCCGCAGGCTTGAAGGCACTGACCCATCGCTATGGCGACGATGTACTGGACACCCAGGTCGCGGATTTCACCGACGACGCTGTGATCAAGCGCTTTATTCCCAAAATATATGCACGCCATCAGTCTATTTACGCCTTGGTCAACAATGCGGGGATCTATCACGGCAAAAGCATCTACGCCTATTCCGACGACGAAGTGGATGACATCCTCAGCGTCAACCTCAAAGCCTTGGTTTACCTGTCCAAGGACTTCGCCGAGCGGGAAATGCGCCATGAAGCTTCGCGCTGCATCGTCAATATCGCTTCGGTGGCCGGCGAGGTGGGCAGTTGCGATGCGCTGTATGGCGCCACCAAAGCGGCAGTGATCGGCCTTACCAAGGCTAACGCCTGGAATTTTGCACCCTTTGTGCGGGTGAACGCCGTGTCGCCAGCTCTGATCCACGACACCGCCATCTACGACCGCATTCCGACCTACCGGCGCGATGAATACGCGCGTCAGGAGATTCTCAAGCAACCCATCCTGCCCGGCGGCGTAGCGGAAATCATTCTGTTGGTGATCAGCGATGCCATGCGGCATATCACCGGCCGGGTCATCCCCGTCGACAATGGAGCCTACCCACGGTGAGCCCATCCACGCGAAAAAAAAAGCTGTTGCTGGTAGGCGCCGGCAACCTCTGCCTGCAGATCCTCAAACTGCTCGCGCCGAAGAATGCCTTCGAATTTGTGGTGCTGGGGCGCAATGAGGACGCCAACGTGCGTCTGTGCAACCTGGTGGCGCTGTCGTGTGCGCAGTTGGAGCAGTTCGTCGCGATCAGGCCGGTGATCGCGGATTTGACCGACATCGACCGCGTCGCCCAGGTGCTGCGGGACGAGGCACCGGACATACTCGTCAACTGCGCGTCGTTGCAGTCGTGGCGCGTCATCACGGCGTTGCCCAAGCGCTCGTTCGAACAACTCGACCAAGCGCAGTTCGGTCCCTGGTTGCCCATGCACCTGACGCTGATGCACAACCTGATGCGCGCGGTAAAAGCCTCAGGCATCGTCACCCGCACCGTAAATGCGGCTTTTCCCGATGCGGTCAACCCGATTCTCGCCAGGGTCGGCCTGGCGCCGGATATCGGCGTGGGCAACGTGGCCAACCTGATTCCGGCGGTGCGTTTTTCCATCGCGCGGTTGCTGGAGTGTTGCCCCGCCGATGTGCGGGTTCGCTTGTATGCCCAGCACTATTTCAGCCATTACGTCCCGCGCGCAGGGTTGCCGCCACGGGCTAATTACCGTCTGTTGTATGAGGTCCGCGACCAGCCGAATGTGGCGCGGTTGCCTGCCGAAGCGATTTTCTCGGCGGTCCGCTCCGAGTTCCGGCGTCGCGGTGGCGTGGACGGGCAGTTCCTCACCGCGTGTTCAGCGGCCACGGTAATCGAGGGGCTGTTTTCCAGTACGCCGGTGCTGGTGCATGCCCCTGGCCCGCTGGGGTTGCCGGGCGGTTACCCGGTGTGGTTGCACGAGGGTCGTATCGAGGTGCAGTTCTCCAACGCCTGCCCTCAGGACGACGCGGTGCGCATCAACACGATCTGTCAGAGCCAGGACGGCATCGACGAGATCCATTGCGACGGTTCGGTCACCTTCAACCCGCAGTGCATGGCCGTGATGCAGGCGATGCTGGGTTACTCGAAGAAAAACATGTCCATCGAACAATCCGCCGAGTTCGCCCGCGAGTTGGCGAGCAAGTACGCGGCGTTCAAAGTACTCAACCTGGCAGGTGCGTGATGAACCAGATGCCCAAGCAGCCGAATGGCCCCATCGCCCGTTATTCCACGCAGTACTCGGTGGACTTTGTCGAGCGCTGGGACGAGTTGATCGATTGGGAAAAACGCAAGGCGGGGGAGAGCGGGTTCTTTGAAAACCTGTTGCGCAACCACGGCGTGCAGACGGTCATCGACGTCTCGACCGGCAGCGGCTTCCACGCGGTACAGCTTAAGCAGGCCGGGTTCGACGTAGTCGCCACCGACGGCAGCCCCACCATGCTGACCAAGGCGCGCGCGAACTTCCGCCGGTACGGCTTGGCGATACCCTCCCATCATCGCGACTGGCGTGCCCTCGACCCGCAGGAACTGGGGCAGTTCGACGCCGTGGTGTGCCTGGGCAGTTCGTTGTGCCATGTGTTCGAAGCCAGCGAACGCCTGGACGTCCTGCAAACCTTCCGGGCGTTGCTCAAGCCGGGCGGCCTGCTGGTGGTGGATCAACGCAATTTCTTCGCCATTCGCGCCGGTCATTTCAAATCCAGCGGCCACTACTATTACTGCGGCACCCACGTGTCAGTGAGCCTGGGCGAGGTCAACGCGCACCTGTGCGAGTTCATCTACCGCTTTGACAACGCCGAGCAATACCGGCTGCAGGTCTACCCGCTGCTGCCCGGCGAGTTGACCCAGGAGGTGCTGGCCTGTGGGTTTTCGGAGCATGCCAGCTACGGCGATTTCCAGGCCGATTACGACATGATGCAGTGTGACTTTGTCATCCACACCGCGCTCGCCGCGTGAGGGGCGCTATGAATACGCTTGTGCAAGGCAACGCCCGGGCCCTCGATAGCGGGGTGCTGGCGATAGTGCTCACGGGATTCGTGGCCAGCACTTATGGGTTCGGCGTTTACCTGTTCGCCAACCTGGTGGTGGACATGCGTCGCGACCTCGGCTTCGACTACACCACAGTGGGCTTGATCACCGGTGGCGCGCAGATCGGCTTTCTGCTGTTTTCATCGGTCACCAGCGTAATCAGCCGCTATGTCGCAGGCTGGAAGATCAGCCTGGCGTCCACCGTGATGACGTCCTTGGCGCTGCTGGGGCTGAGTGTCAGCGACACGATCTGGCTCTCCGGCGCGCTATTGATTCTGCTCGGCGGCTGTTCGGCGTCGATGTACATCCCGCTGGCGGAGATCGTCACCAAAGGCTTCAGCGCCGGCCTGCGTTCACGAGTCATGGGCTTGATTTCCAGCGGCACCAGCTACGGCGTATTTATCAACGGGTTATTGGTGTCGTTTCTGACGATGCACGGCGGCTGGCGCGGGATTTGGCTGACTGCCGGGCTGATCTCGCTGACGCTTTGCGTGGTGGCCTGGTACCTGTTGCGCAACCTGGCGACGAGCGAGGAGGGCGACGCATCCGGGGAGCCCGGGCAGACGTCTGACCGCCACGCGCCCTGGCTGAGCCGTTCGTTGTACCTGACGTGGGGCATCGCTTTTCTTAATGGCATGGCGTTGCTGCCGTTCCAGACCTACCTGGCGCCCTACCTGCGCGACGAATTGGGGGTGTCGGTGCAAGACACAGGGTTTATCTGGACCACCCTCGGCGCCGTGGGCATGGCTTCGGGCTTTCTGCTGGGGTGGCTGGCCGACAAAGCGGGTGTGCGCACCTCCCTGGCGCTGTGTTTCGTCAGTGCCGGGGTGGCTGCAACGCTGGTGTTTACGTTCAACAACCTGCCGTCGTTCTACCTGGCGGCGTTTTTATTTGCGCTGGCGTTTTATCCGATCTTCGGGCTGGTGCCCAGTTACATCGGGCAAATCGTGCCGGTCAGCCGGCTGACCCAGGCGTTCGGCATCGCCAATGTGCTGATCGGCTTGGGTGGGGTGTGCGGCAATTTCCTGGGAGGCTGGTCGAGGGACCTCAGCGGCTCGTTTTCCCACGTCTACTGGGTGGTGGCGCTGCTGCTGTTCGGGCAATACGCAATGGTGTTGCTGTTGGGTAAGCGGGAGTAGCGGTGCCTGCGAACTGGAAAAACGCGGTACTCTGCGTGCTTGCAGCGAGGCCGTATTTTCCCAGGAGCAGGCATGTCGCATTTTACTGGCTCTGCGAACTCGATCCGCCTGATTGGTGGCGCCCTGGTATTGGACTTTATCAATACCACCAACGGACGACGCCCTGGCACGACGCTCAAGGTGATGGAGGAACGGCTCACCAGCTTTCCATTCTTCTTTGAATGGGCGCTGCACGCGTCGTTGGTCTCGACCCATGAGTTTGAACATTACAAGCCCATGGTGTTTGAGTGGCCTATTGCCTATCAGCCGAACCTGGAGGCGGTGATTGCCTTCAGAGAATGCCTATACGCGGTGTTTTACCCGCTGGCGCTGCACCAGCCCATTCCCGATGCGGCGTTGGCGCAGATCAATCTGACTTTCCAGCAAGGTGTGGCCTGGCGCGAGCTACGCACGGTCGACGGTCAACCTGCCTGGGTCTGGAAGCCCTGTACGTCGGCCCAGGAACTGACCACGATGCTGCTCGGGCGCCTGGCGATCGACGCCACGCAATGGTTGGTACCCGGGGCGCTGCAGGGTTTGAAGTGCTGCGGCGCCCATGACTGCGATTGGATATTTCTGGATATTTCCAAGAACAAGCAGCGCAGATGGTGCCAGATGAGCGTGTGCGGCAGCCGGGAAAAATCCAGTCGACTCAAGCACGGCAGGCCGCCTTAGTCGTCGCGCGGTCAATCACGACGGGTAGCAATTGCTCCACTTAATAGGAAGCATTACTATTCACGCCCCGCCTACCCAGTGCCTTCGCGATGATCCCTCAGCCGCCCCGCAGAACAGGCTTTTTCGAGCACTATGAAGAGCTGATCGGGACCTGGACGCGTCGCTTGAGAAACCGTCAGCAGGCCGAAGATCTGGCCCACGACACCTTCGTACGGGTGCTGGAGTCCAGTTCCGCCGATGTGCAGCAACCGCGCGCCTATCTGCATCAAACTGCGCGCAACATTGCGGTGGACGCCTATCGTCGCGACGACCGCCGCGACGCCGCATCAGTCGATGCCTTCGTTCAATGCTCACCCCACGCCGGCGATCCGGAGCATGTCATGCACGCGATCCAGTTGGCGGACTCCATCGAGCGGGCACTGGCCGAATTGCCGCTCAACTGTCGGCGGATCTTCATTTGGCAGAAAATCGAGGGGCTCACCCAGCAGGAAATCGCCGAACGCCTGGGGTTGTCTAAAAACATGGTGGAAAAGTATATGATCCGCACGCTGCGGCATCTGCGCGACCGCCTGGACGCGCCGACACCATGACTCGTATCGAAACAGGATCTTCCGCGATGGACAACCGTGCCCGTGATGAGGCCGCGCAGTGGTTCGCGCGCGTGCAGGACGGCGAACTGAGCCCCGAGCAAGCCCGGCGGTTCGAGGCGTGGTGCGCAGAACATCCAACCCATCAATACGAATTCGACGTGCTGCAAGGCCTGTGGCGGGCCGCCGACCTGCTGCCCGAGGCGCGCTGGCAGGCGTTGTGCGAAGCGCCGGCCGAACGGCCTCGCAAGCCTGCGCTGTGGCGTTATGCAGTGGCGGCCAGTGTCGTCGCGGTCGCCGTGGGCCTGGGCTTGTTCAGCGGGCTCGATCATTCCAAGGTCTACCGCGCCGAATTCAGCACCCGTCTTGGGGAGCATCGCCAAGTGGCCTTGCCGGACGGTTCGCTGATCGACCTCAACAGCCGTAGCGTGGTTGCGGTGACATACGAAAACGCCCGGCGCGGCGTTGAACTCAAACAGGGCGAGGCGATGTTCAGCGTCGAACACGACAGCAGCCGCCCCTTTGTGGTGGCCGCCGGGGCGGGGCGGGTCACGGTCACCGGCACCCGCTTCGATGTGCGCCGCGATGACGACCAGACTCGCGTTGCGGTCGAGGCGGGTACGGTGCAGGTCCAGGGGCGTCTGGCGCAGCAGCGGGTCACCCTGACCGCCGGCCGTGGCACCCATGTGGACCGTCAGGGCGAGGTGGCGACGGCCTACGCGGTGAACGCCGAGGAACTGACGGCCTGGCGTACCGGCAAATTGGTGTTCAACAACGCCACACTGAGCGACGTGGCCCGGGAAGTGTCGCGCTACCGCGAGCAACCGTTGCGGGTCAGCGCGCCCGCCGTGGCCAACCTGCGCCTGACCAGCGTATTCAAGGCCAACGACACCGACGCCTTGCTCAAGGCCTTGCCGCGCATCCTGCCGGTGGCCCTGCGTACGTTGCCGGACGGTAGCCAGGAAATTATTTCGCGCTGACATTCAGGTTTTTTCCCCGTTCGTCGTCTTCTCCTGCAACTGCAACTGGTTTGCATTAACGGCCGCATACTTTTGCGATCACAGGACAAGGTTCGACGTGAAAAAAATCGCCCTCCACAACAATAAAATCCGCCGCTGGGTGCCCTTGGCCCTGGCGCTCGCTGTCAGCGCCTCGGCCAATGCCGACGACGCAATTCACATCCAGGCCCAACCCTTGGGCGCGGCGCTGAGCCAACTCGGCCAGCAGACGTCCCTGCAAGTATTCTTCAGCCCCGAGCTGGTTGCCGGTAAACGCGCGCCTGCGGTGGACGGCAACCTCAGCGCCGAGCAAGCCTTGCGCCAATTGCTGCAAGGCAGCGGTCTGGACTACCAGATCGACGCCGGTTCGGTGACCCTGCGCCCGCAAACCAGCGGCAGCGGTGAAGCCGGCTCGCCGATTGAGTTGGGCGCCACCGATATCCGGGTCGTCGGCGACTGGCTCGGCGACGCCAATGCCGAAGTGGTGCAGAACCATCCTGGCGCTCGCACGGTTGTCCGCCGCGAAGCCATGGTGGAGCAGGGCGCGATGAATGTCGGCGATGTGCTGCGACGGGTGCCCGGCGTGCAGGTGCAGGAGGCCAACGGCACCGGTGGCAGCGATATTTCCCTCAACGTCGGCGTGCGTGGGCTGACGTCCCGTTTGTCGCCACGCTCCACCGTCCTGATCGACGGTGTGCCAGCCGCGTTCGCGCCTTATGGCCAGCCGCAGTTGTCGATGGCGCCGATTTCCGCCGGCAACCTGGACAGCATCGATGTGGTGCGTGGCGCCGGTTCCGTGCGCTACGGTCCGCAGAACGTCGGTGGCGTGATCAACTTTGTAACCCGGGCGATCCCCGACACGTTCTCCGGCGAAGTCGGCACCACCCTGCAAACCTCCGCCCATGGCGGCTGGAAGCATATCGAGAACGCCTTTATCGGCGGCACGGCCGACAACGGTATCGGCGCTGCCCTGTTGTATTCCGGGGTCAACGGCAACGGTTATCGCAACAGCAACAATGGCAATGATATCGATGACGTGATCCTCAAAACCCATTGGGCGCCGACCGATCAAGACGACTTCTCGTTGAACTTCCACTATTACGATGCCAGCGCCGACATGCCCGGCGGCCTGACCCAACAGCAGTTCGACGCCAACCCGTACCAGTCGGTGCGCGATTGGGACAACTTCAGTGGCCGCCGCAAGGATATGTCCTTCAAGTACATCCGTCAGATCGACGACCGCACTCAGGCCGAAGTGCTGACCTATTACGCCGACAGTTTCCGAGGCAGCAACATCGCCAACCGCGACCTGAAAACCATCAGTTCCTACCCGCGTACCTACTACACCTTCGGTATCGAGCCGCGTGTGTCCCATGTGTTCGACCTAGGGCCCAGCACCCAGGAAGTCAGCGTGGGTTATCGCTACCTCAAAGAAGGCATGCACGAGCAAGCCACCAGCCTCAACCTGGTCAACAACGTGCCGACACCTGGCGGGCAGAGCGACGGTCATGTTTACCAGGACCGCACTGGTGGCACCGAGGCCAATGCGTTCTATATCGATAACAAAGTCGATATCGGCAAGTGGACGATTACCCCGGGCATTCGCTTCGAAAATATTCGCACCGAATGGCATGACCGCCCGGTGATCGCCCTGAACGGCACGCGCACCCCGGAAAAACGCCGCGAAGTGCATAACAATGAACCCCTACCGGCCCTAAGCGTGATGTACCACGTCTCTGATGCCTGGAAACTGTTCGCCAACTACGAAACGTCGTTCGGCAGCCTGCAGTACTTCCAACTGGGGCAGGGTGGCACCGGCAATCAGACGGCCAACGGCCTGAACCCGGAAAAAGCCAAGACCTATGAAATCGGCACGCGCTACAACGACAGCGTGTGGGGTGGCGAAGTGACGCTGTTCTACATCGACTTCGCCGATGAGCTGCAATACGTCAGCAACGATGTGGGCTGGACCAATCTCGGCGCCACCAAGCACGCCGGTGTCGAAGCGTCAGCGCATTACGACCTGGCCAATCTGGACCCGCGCCTGGAAGGCCTGACCGCCAATGCCGGGTTCACCTACACGAAGGCCACCTCCGAGGGCGATGTGCCCTTCAAGGGGCGCGATCTGCCGTTGTACTCCCGCGAAGTGGCGACCCTGGGGCTGCGCTACGACATCAATCGCTGGACCCATAACCTGGACGTCTATGCCCAGTCTGGCCAACGTGCCCCCGGCACCACCAGCACTTACGTGACTCAAGGCACGGCTGATGGCCAGTTCGGCGATATTCCGGGCTACGTTTCGGTCAACCTGCGCAGCGGCTATGACTTCGGCCCATCCTTGTCGAACCTGAAGTTGGGCGCGGGGGTGAAAAACGTGTTTGACCAGCAGCACTACACGCGCTCCAGCGACAACAACGCCGGACTGTACCTGGGCGAACCGCGTACGTTCTTTGTACAGGCCAGCGTCGGGTTCTGATCCTCGAACGCTTGGGAAATATCGCAGCTCAACAAGGGGCTGCGATTTTTTTTGCCCGTTTCCTACAGGTGCAGCGTGCATCTGGTTGTCCGATCAGGAACCGAATCCGACATCCCCGCCACAGATGGGCTAGCTGCCGCGCTTCGACGCGCCGTCGCAGTGGCAGGCTGAATATCACGCCCCCTTGTGTTGGAGAACATTATGTCGGTATCGACGCTTGATAAATCCTTGTCTGCTTCGCCTTCCCATGACCGTTTACAGGACAGTCCCAAAACCGACGTCAAGGCTCGTCGCCCGGCGCCTGAGGCCCTGTCCTTTTCGGACCGCAACATGGCCAACGTCAGTTTCTCTTCGCGAGAAAACAAGGCCGGTCCCGTTTTTGGTGATCCGCAGACGCCGACGGAGCGCCATTATCCTGCGTCTCCCGCTATGCACCACAGCGTGACGGCCATGCGTCCAGGCTTTATGGACCCGTTCCGACACTGGATGCACACTTGCTTCGGTTGGCCTCGGCCGCCACACCGTCCGTGCTCGGGTAATCCTCCGCCACGGCCGCAGCCTGGTTGCGGTAACCCGCCGCCACGCCCAGACCCCACCATCGGTAAACCCTACCCCACGTGGCCGGGCCGGCCTGATTCGGAGTACTCGCTCAAGAGCAATGAACAATTGGCAACGCAGCTGCGCCGTAATTTCAAAGCTTTCATGGACCCTAAAAATCCCGGTTTCGTCAGCATCGACAGCATTCAGACGATGGCCAAAAAAGGTTGGTCCCCGTTTTCCAGCGTCAACGATAACATTCGCCTGGCCAAGGAAATGCTGCGCCGTCCAGAACTGCTGAGCGCCCTCGACCGGCACAGCTCCACCGGCGCACTGGACGGTCTAATCGATCGGCAAAACGTGGACCTGGTCATCGGTGGCAAAAATTACTTCAAATATAAATCCGATAAAGAGTTGGTCGGGGAGCTCCTCAAGCACTTCAACGAATTGAAAGACGGGCCATGGTCTAGGGACATCAATATCCAGGATTTGAGAAACCTGGCGCGAGAGCCTTTGACTGGCGATTCTTCTAGAGACCATCTGGTGCAGTTGGCGCAGGAACTGCTCAAGCGTAACGATCTGGTCACAAGGCTGGATGACCTAGCGAGCCGAGAGTCTGACGAGCGAATCAATCTGCTCGCGCTTTTTATGCTGCGCTCTTGACTGAGCGGCACCGCAACCCGGTTGCGGTGCCTGCCACCGTTTTGTAAGGAACTGATTACGTTGATATGCCACATAGGAAGTACCTGCCGGCGTTGATCAAACCGGCTGATTTTCGGGCTCCGAGCCAGGGCAAACACAATGACTTCGACCTCGTTTCAATCACCTCATCACGGTTTTCACGAACCGTTTCGCAGCCTCCACGATGGCGATCCTGTTCGGTCAGCAGGTGCCTTGGCATCGCCGGACTTGCAGATGTCACCTGCCCTGTATGCCGCCCAAGCACGTCGCATGAAAGCCTTTGCCGGCCAGCGAAAGTTTCAGGCGCCGGTTGCCGATGATTTCTCCCGGGGCATGCTCGCGGCCGGGCAGGCTTCGAATGATGGCATCAAGTCACTCAAGCTCCCAGGGCTGTTCGAGGGCCTGGCCGCTTGGTGGCGCCGCAGGCTCGATTGAATCCGCCGGATGGCGATGTACTTCTGGCCCAGTGGTTACAAACGCTCAAATTTTACCGAGCGCGACTCGCCTGTCCTGCTGGAACCAGGGTTTTCCGAGCACCACTCACTCTTGGCCTGTTGAGTCAGGTGCGCAGCGATCGACCCGATAAGGTTTGGTCCGCGGAATCTAACTATGCTGGAGAAAAAAAATGGCTGACTGGCTGAATAATTTGAGGCAAGTAGCGCCTGGGCCGAATCTGAGCACAGGCAGTGGTCATGCGCATTGCGCAGTCGCTGAGCGCGCGCAGGGCACGTCACTTCCCCCTCAAGAGAGTCAGTTGCTTGATAGTCGATTTCGGAGCAATGGACAGGAGCATTTT
The DNA here is from genome assembly GCF_042610415.1 of Pseudomonas sp. MD330_10. Classification (NCBI taxonomy): domain Bacteria; kingdom Pseudomonadati; phylum Pseudomonadota; class Gammaproteobacteria; order Pseudomonadales; family Pseudomonadaceae; genus Pseudomonas; species Pseudomonas sp. MD330_10. Next base: position 46,761 of record NZ_JBHGZU010000020.1, on the reverse strand, counting down.
GACGCTCGAGACTCATATTCAGGCGGTTCGCAGGTAGGCAACCCGTATGCCCGCTCGGACGACCAAGTGTTGGCGACCCAACTGAACAACGTTTTTCCCATGCTCGGCGATTTCAAGAAGAATGGTCGCCTGACTCTGGGCTCCTTGGAGGCGATTGCGAAAGAGGATCCCAAGGAAAGCAAGGCGCTTGAGCGCACGATCATGCTTGCGCGGGAGATACTCAGCCGCCCGCGGCTGGCCGACGCGATTGTTGCCAAGGGGGGCGAGATAACCTCGGCCAGTCTCGAAAAGGTCGCCAGTTATGCCACCGGCAACACCCATCCCAACACCCAGAGTGCCGACCCGTTTCATTCGAAGACCGACGCTCAGGTGGTTCAGGCGTTCAGAGGGATGTTCGATGACTTGCGGGACCCATCGCAAGACTCCAATTTCTTTTTTGAAAAGCACCGCTACGTCAAGAAAGACAAGCTTATCGAGATGAGCAAGGACCCCGACGAAATCGACAAACAGGGGCAGGTAGTACGCGACGCGGCCACCGGCTTTCCCAAGAAAAAATACAGCGAGCTGCAGGTCTACATGGCCAAAAACCTGGTGGAGCGGCCAGGTTTGCTGGCATCGCTGGACAGCACCAAGGCCAATGGCACCAACCTGTTCGGTAGCCACAACAATGGCTCGTTGAAGAACTACAGCATTGACCGTTGGTTGAAAAACGACAAGGAAGAAAAGGGACGATAAGGCCCCTGGCTACCTATGAGCTTCTCGATCCAACGCGCAAGCTCATGTCGTTCACACCCGTAGTATTTTTCCGCTGATTGCCACTGCCACCAGCAATATTCCAATCACCAGAAAGGCCGTGGCCAGGCTGCTGCCATGGGCGATGAAGCCGATGGCAGCAGGCCCGGTCAGAATGCCGGCATACCCCAACGTGGTTATGGCCGGCACGGCAATGTGTTCGGGCATGACCTTCTGTTGCCCAACGGCGGTGTAGAGCACCGGCACAATATTCGAGCATCCCGCCCCCACCAATGCGTAGCCGAGCAATGCGACCTCCCAGGCGGAAGACAAGGTGGCGAGGAAGATACCGCTGGCGGCCAGCACGCCACCCACAATAATCACCTTCTTCGCGCCCAAGCGCCGCACGATGGCATCGCCGGTCAGGCGCCCAGCCGTCATGGTCAGGGCGAAGGCTGCATAGCCCAGGCCGGCGTAGGCCTCGTCCAGGCCGCGTTCGGCGCTCAGGAACACCGCGCTCCAATCCAACACCGCACCTTCGGCCAGAAACACGATAAAGCACAGACAGCCGATAAACAGCACTACGCCATGGGGCACCGCAAACGCCGGTCCTGAACTTTCGCTGCCATAAGGCAATAAATGCGGCCCAGCCTTGAGCAGCGCCGCGAGCGTGATCACGATCACCACCAGCGTCGCCTGCAGCGGTGTCAGCCCCATTCCCAGCAAACCGGCAACGCCTGCCGCGCCGACAATCCCGCCCAGGCTGAACAAACCGTGAAACCCGGACATCATGGTTTTGCCGCTGGCCCGTTCGACGATCACCGCCTGCAGGTTCACTGTAGAATCCACGGTGCCCAGCCCGGCGCCAAACAGAAACAACCCGACGATCAATAACGGGATCGAGCTGACCGTGGCTAGCAGCGGCAAGGCCAGGCAGATCATGATCGTGCCGGCCGTGAGTACACGTCGACAGCCAAACCGCGATGCCAGCGCACCCGCCGCCGGCATCGCGATGATCGAACCCACCCCCAGGCACAACAGCAGCAGGCCCAGGGTGCCCTCACTCAGTTCCGCGCGGGCCTTGGCGTACGGCACCAGCGGCGCCCAGGCGGCAATGCCGAAACCGGCGATAAAAAAGGCGATGCGGGTCGACATTTGCTCCAGTCGCCCGGGAACCACGGGCGCTGAGGTGGGGATGGCTGTCATGAAAAGTCCTTGGTTTTGCGTTCAACGAACGATGTCCGGCGCGACATCCTTGCATATCAGGCCCTCGCGAGCGAGCTGGGTTCCCCGATCAGCATTGAGCGTGAATTTTCTTTTTACAAACCTGGAACGCAATCGGTGATGAACGCCACACAGGTGTTGTCGCTTCTGTAGGAGGCGTTCTGGAAGGTGTGTAATCCCCGCACAAGGTGATGAACCCCGGGCTTTGCGCGGTGGATTACCACCCTCCAGGCCGCTTCGCACAAATGCGCCGTTCTGTAATACGCTGCTGTTCCCCTAAGTCGGAAACCGGACAACAGCATGACTCAGTTCTACGATGCCCGAGGCAATGTGTATGGCGTGGTCGGCCCGGCAGCGCTCCGGCATCAGGGCGTTCAGCTACCCGACGACCCCGTCCAGGCCGCGCGTACGCGCAAAACCTGGGCCGCCTTGGCCATCGCGTCCGAATGCGGTTGGGGTTCACTGCCGCGTCCAACGGATGCCAAAGTCCATCGGTGCGATGGCTTGCTGGTCGGCCCGTTTCAGAACGAGCCGCCATTTGACCTGTTGATCGTTAACACCGACGGTTCCCTGGCTGAGCGCAGTGGCAATGGTTTGACGATTTTTGCCCAGGCACTCACGGATCAGGGCTTGATGACCGACACATGTGAGTTGCGCGTGCACCATGACCAGCCCGACGGGTACTCGCCTGTGGCCACGCACATCGCCCCCGCCGTGCATGACCACACCGCAGGGTTCTGGTTGACCCTGGGCGTGCCCGAGTTCGGGCCATCGGCGGTTGGCGCGCAAGGGGTAGAGCCGGTGCTGCTCGGTGACGCTGAACTGAGCCAGGTGGACGCGCTCGCGGCCATCAATCCGAATTGGACCCACAGTCAGTTCGTGCGCGTGGGCAACCCCCATTGCGTGACCTTGGTCGATCGCATTGCCGACCTGCCGGACAACGGGCCAATGCAGCAACCTTCCTTGTTCGCTCCCCTACAGGCCATTGCCTTCGCCCCGCCGATGGGCGGCGGTCAGCCGTGCATGGCTGGAGTTAACTTGCAGTGGGCCGCCAGGCTCCCCGGCAATCGTATGGCGGCGCGAGTGTTTGAACGGGGTGAAGGCCCCACGGCGTCCTCTGGAACTAGCGCCAGTGCGGTGGCCTGTGCGGCATGGCGAGCGGGCTGGGTAGAGGCCGGCGACGTCGCAGTGGTCATGCCGGGTGGTACTGCGCCAGTACGCTTGCAAACCCACGACCATCGGCTGCTGAGCGTCAGTCTGTTCGGGGCTGCACAGCGCCAGGTCTGAGGGTTTCATTGAGCTGACGTCTATAAGTGGACGTCAGTTTCTTCTTAATTAATTAACTTGTTTTCGCAAGTTGGTGTAGGCCCTTTCGTGCACTTCGGAAGTAGTACTTTGTCGCGATTTATTATTTTGTAAAAGACACTTCCATTACCTCCGTACGAAACTTCTTTTTTGTTTTCCAACAGTCGATTTTTGCCTGAAATCGCTAAGCTTCAGGGCTCTGGCTCAAACTCTTTCGCCAGGTTCTCGACGTTCAGTGGCGGGGTTTCAGTCCACTGATCAATTCAGTTGGGTCATAACCAAAGCGGGTAACAACGGATGGTTAACGCGTTTGTTTCTTCAAGTTTTAAATTGATTCTCCCAGGCGTAAATACCGACTTTCAGGTGCTGGCGTTCAACGGTCAGGAGGTACTGGATCAACCGTTTTTCATTCAAGTGCAAGTGACCAGCGAAAACCCGTCGCTGGAGCTTGAGGCATTGCTGCACCAGCCCGCCTACCTGGATTTCGGCGACGCTGATCAAGGCCTGCACGGTCAGGTATACGCCGTCGGTCGCGATGACCCTGGCCGCCGATTGACCCGCTATCACCTCACCTTGGCGCCGCGTCTGGCCTGTCTGGCCCATCGCTGCGATCAACGGATTTTCCAGCAACGCAGCGTGCCCCAGATCATCGCCGCGGTGCTTGAGCATCACGGCATCCTGGCCGATGCCTACCGGTTCGAATTGGGCCCGGTGATCTATCCGCCGCGTACGTTCTGTGTGCAGTACGCGGAGACCGACCTGCATTTCATCCAGCGGCTGTGCGAGGAGGAGGGGATTCATTACCACTTCCGCCACAGCGAGCATGCCCATGTGCTGGTATTCGGTGATGACCAGACGGTATTTCGACGTCTACCCACGCAACATTATTCGGCCAGCGGCGGGCCCGAGGCGCCGACGCGGGTTATCCAGCGGTTCGATGTGCGCCTGTCCACCCGCAGTCGGCAAACAGTGCGGCGCGACTATGACTTTGAACATCCTTCTCTGCGCTTGCAGGACAGCGCAAGTATCGAGCCCGCGCACCGGCTTGAGGACTACCGTTATCCAGGAGGATTTACCGGCCATGTCCGCGGTGCGCAACTGGCGCGTCGCGGTCTGGAGCGCCATCACAGCGACCGGCATCGTGTCTTGGGCAGGAGTGATCAGCCGGTCCTGCGCAGTGGGCACTTTCTAGAGTTGCAGGATCATCCGGACCCGTCCTGCAACGATCTGTGGCTGATCACCTCGGTCCGTCATGAAGGCTATCAACCTCAAGTGCTGGAAGAAGCCGTCGTTGAGTCCGAGGGGTTTCAGGGTTACCGCAATCGTTTCACCGCGATCCCCTGGCGTTCGACGTATCGACCTCCGCTCAAGCATCCCAAGCCCACCATCAACGGCAGCCAGACCGCTACCGTGACCGGGCCGGCGGGGGAGGACGTGCATTGCGACGACTATGGCCGGGTCAAAGTGCGTTTTCACTGGGACCGTCTGGATAAGCGCGATGACAAAAGCAGTGGTTGGGTGCGGGTGGCATCGGGTTGGGCTGGGGATGGATTCGGCGCCACGATGATCCCGCGGGTGGGCATGGAGGTGGTGGTGACCTTTCTGGAGGGCGACCCGGACCAGCCCTTGATCACCGGCTGTGTGCCCAATGCGCTGCACATGCCGACCTACCCCTTGCCGCAGCACAAAACCCGCAGCGTCCTGCGTAGCCGTAGTTCCCCGGGCGGCGGCGGCTTCAATGAAGTATTCGTGGAGGACCGGCGTGGCGATGAGCTCATTTATCTGCGTGCTCAACGGGATCTGGAGCAACGGGTTGGTCATGACAGCCGCCTGGAGGTGGCGGGCGAGCGGCACGAAACCATTCGCGGCTTGAGTTCGACTCGCCTGGAACACGAAGCGCATCAGCACATCGCCGGCGACCGAAAGGTTGTGTTGCAGGCCAATGACCACCTGCGTGTGCACGGCAGCCGCCAAGTCCATATTGACCAAAACCTGGTCATTGAAGCCGGTCAAGAAATTCATCTCAAGGCAGGGGCCAGCCTGATCATCGATGCGGGGGCTCAGTTGAGCTTCAAGGCGGGGGGTGAACATCTGGTGATTCAGGCCGGCGGCATTTTCAGCAGTCGACCCGTTGTGGTGGGTGGCATCCCTGCCATCACGCGATCGGCCGCGCCGTTGGCGCCGGGTGAGGATGTCGCAGCACCGCTCGCTCGGGTTGACGGTCCGAAGATGTCCCCTACCCAGGGGATGATCATGAGCCTGGCCAAGCAGTTGGGCGCGGATTTTTGCCCGGTGTGCAAAGGCTGTGGCGAGGGCGTGTGCGATATCAACGGGAGGGCGGCGTGATGGATAACCTGGCTCACCATTGGATGGTTCGCCAACAGCAGGCGGGGCTGCGATTGTGCCTGGTGCTGGATGGCACAAATGAGGCGTGCCAGTCGTTGTTGGCGGTGCGCAGCGTGTCGCAGTATTGCCGCTTCTACGCCCAGACCTCATTGGCGGATTTGGCCGCAGAAGGGCCTGTAGTCCTGCTGCTCGATCATGTCGGCGAGCCCGCGCTGCTCAGCCTTCTACGAACCCCGCAGATGAACTGGGGTTGGCTCGGCAGTGTGGCAAGCGCGGAGCTGTCGAACCTCGCACAGCACTGGCGAGACAGGCTACTGGTAGGGCCGCAGGGGGATCAGGCGCTGTACCGCTTTTATGACAACCGCACCCTTGCGCGGGCCCTCGACCATTTGGCGCCGGAGCAGTGGCCGCCATACCTCGGTCCACTGATCAGCGTGTGCTATTGGCATGAGCAGCGCTGGCATAGCGCCGACAACGCGGCGCCCGGCGAGTACCCAGTACCCGAGCCTGCGCCGTGGCTCAGTACGCCCAACCCGCAAGCCGACGCCATTCTGCACGCTAACATCCTGCGTTACCTGCTCGCCGAACACAGCGAGGACCTGGCGGCACTGTTCGAATTTCAAGACCCGAAAGTCTGGCTTGCCCAGGTGTTGGAACAGGCGCGTGCCTGGCAATGGAACCGGCCGGAACAGCTGGAATTCCTCGTGGTACGGCGCTTGGAAGAAGCCACTCGCGCCAGCAAGGTGCACTGGCCGCCCATGGCCGGAGAATTACCTGAAGACCACTTTCAACGGGTGGTGAAGCAATGGCGCTCAATGGAAAAAGCCGATGAGTAAACGAAGATGGTGCGCACTGTTGGCGCTGAGTATGAGCGGGCTAGTGGGCTGCACGATGAAACCGCTGGACAGCTTTACGCTGGAAGTGGATTTGCCGGCGGACTTTGAACTTAAAACCGCAGCCAACTACGGGCCCGCGACGGGCGAAATCTGCACTCTACCCAGGCGTCGGGGAAAACGGCCCGAGCGGAAGGTTTTTTTTACGGACTTCAAATCTGTAGCCAGTCGAGTGAGCTATGAGCTGCCGTTGGGTGAAAGGGTAGAGGGGTGTCCGTTGGTGTTGCGCAGTGTGGAGTTGGGTTTTACTGCGAAGTGGGGAGCGAGGAGTACGGATATCGGGATGGACAGTGGCGTCATTGGTGTACGAGATTGGTTAGAGGGAAACGCCCCTGGTATGCCTGACTCGGGTATTCAGGAACTGCGAGGGGAATGCCACTGGCTATTTCGGACGGCAGGTTCGCAGCACGCAATTATAAAAATTCTTAAATGCAACGAGTTGGATGCCAATCATCAACTGCTGCAGACGCGACCTGGAGGCATGGTTCAACGAGATCATCTAGCGGGAAGAACGCTGAGACTGGGAATGACGCTTACTGATAAAGAGCGACCAGCGATTGGCGACAACTGGGTCGCTGTACCTGGCGGTTGGAAGCGGTGCAGGGGGGTTAACTTCGAAGATCGTTATGCTTTCTGCAATGGTGATTCCACTCACTTCAAACCTATCAAGATGCCGGATGGCCGCACATGTGATGTGTATCCATCTTGCAATTAACCAAGGAGCTGGTCATGAGTCTGGATGCACGGAAGCAACCATTTTTTAATAACAGCAGACCTGCCTGCCCGTTGCGAGGTGACTGGGTGAGCTTTCGTTTGGTCGATGAGCTCGGAGTAGGAAGCGGCTATGGCGGATTGCCCTACACATTGCACGACAGCGCAGGGCAAAGATACGAAGGCAGGCTCGATGTCGACGGATTCGCCAAACTGGAAGATATTTATTGCGGCCCCGTGGTACTTATTTTCGACACTCTCTATACCGGCGTTGATCAGCTGTATCGGCGGTTAACAGCGCGAAGCAGTTATCCGTTGCCTATTACCGAACTTCAGTTTCGGGCGGAACATACTCGATTCGCCACGCCTGATGGTAGCTGTACTGAAAATAACCCTGCTCGACAGCCGGCGACTAAGTTTTATCAAGTTGAGGTACGCGATTTAGTCCGCCACGTTGCTCATTTACCCCCGATAGCCCCTCGTACTAATCAACCGCAACGCCATGCTCTGAAAATGCTGGCTGAGCTGGGATTCGGCGTACCTGAGCCGACATTGGCGGGAGTCGTGCTGTTTCCCAACAATCACACGGTGCTGGAAGTGCGACCGCTGCGCGCTTTACGCCCAGCTCTCTCAAGTGAAGACAGCTTTAGTGCATTGAATCTGTATCAGCTGTCGTTGATCGCAGCTTTGAGTTATTGCGATTTTGGTCAGGAGCCTCCTGTAAAACCCACGGATCAAGTCCATTTTCCACAGAGTCCAAGTGTGGGCAATCTATTTGCCGAACAGCTTTCCTGCTGCGTGGAAGCCTGGAAAATTGATCCAGAACAGGTACAGCGTTTTTACCCGCTTTATGAAGAGGTGCCTTATTCGCGACGGTTTGAAATCCTTCCTTTCGATCCGCAGTTGTATCCACAAAATCGTCCCGAACTCGGTAAAGAACAGGAGCACCCCGCGAGTTTGCACTTTTTTGATGACGAAAAATTCGGTACCGATACTCAAGCGTTCATTACTCATCACGACGAGGTGATCTTGATTTCCGTGCGAGGGACGTTCAGTAGCGCCGATGCAGTGCGGGACGCAAACGCCCACCAAGTGCCTTTCGCGGATGGTATCGGCAAGGCACATGAAGGTTTTTATCAGGCTTACCGGGCGATGCGCGATTTTGTGCTGAGCTATCTCAGTCAGTTTCATATAGGGCAGCGAGTGGTCATTTGCGGTCACAGTCTGGGCGGCGCCATTGCATTGCTGCTGGCAGAGGGTTTACGCCGTATTCCTGATCGCGACTACAACATCCTCCTCTACACCTACGGCGCTCCCCGCGCCGCCGATTCCGAATTCGTCGCCGGTGCATCCGCTCTAGTCCATCACCGTATCGTCAACCATAACGATCCGGTCCCCAGCGTTCCGGCGCCGTGGATGAACACTACCGCCAAACTGTGGGTTCCCGGTGCAGTCACCTTGTTCAGCGCGCCCACGCCGGGCGGGCTGTTGTTCGCGGCCGGTCTGGTGCGCGTCGGTGGCAATCCTTATCAACACCATGGCGAACAACAGCATTTCATGCCGATCACACTGCCCGACGGCACCCCGTCCTCGGTGCTGTGGAAGCCCGGTTGTGAGTCCATTCAGGAGGCCGGGGTCAACCGTGCATTGAAACTGCATGGCGACACGCCCCTGCGTGAGATTTTCTTGAGGCAACTGTTCCAGGCGAGTCAGCACTTCATGACCGCCAGCTATATCCCGGCCGCCTGGGCCACATTACGGCGTTGGCAGCAGGCCTTGGACAGTCAGGGTTCGCTGGTGACACAGCGCGAGTACGAACTGGTGGATCGGGCGCTGGAAACCATGCGTCAGCAGTTGCGCGACAAGCGGCGTGAGCTGGACCGCAGGCCTGTGCCGAATGGGCGCAGCCATGTCCCCGAACACTATCATCAGGCCCTGAACGCCGAGATCGACCGCTTGCACACTAGCCGTCGACGCCTGGAGAGCCTGCGCTGGCGTCGCCTGGAGGCGCGCGATGTGTACGGCAGCCATGCGCAGTCCGTGCACCTGCAAGGCTGCCTAAACCGTTGGTTCAGCCATCGTGAAAACCGCGAGTTGCCGCCAGTGGCCAGCATCCCTGCGGCGGCGCCCAGCGAGCGGGGCAGGGCACATCCACTGGATATCGACTCGATTGTCTGAAGCGCCGGCTTACATGAACGCGACCTGGGCCGGCTGGCGTTTCATCAGTACTTTGCCGTTGCGGATCGAGTAGAGCGGCAGGCCCTGGCTGCGGATTACCTCGTAGTCGCTGTCTGCCGAGAGGATCAACAAGTTGGCGGGGCGCCCAGGTTCCAGGCCGTAGCGCTCGCCCAGGGCCATCGCCTTGGCGCTGTTGTCGGTGACCAGGTCCAGAGCACTTTGCAGGTTGCGATAGCCGAGCATGTGGCAGATATGCAGACCGGCTTCCAGCACGCGTAGGATGTTGCCGTTGCCCAGGGGGTACCAGGGATCGACGATGGAGTCCTGGCCAAAGCACACGTTCATGCCGGCCTCCAGTAACTCGTTCACTCGGGTCACACCCCGGCGCTTCGGAAAGCTATCGAAGCGCCCTTGTAGATGGATGCTCTCGGTGGGGCAGGAAACGAAGCTGATGCCGGAATGCCCCAGCAGGCGAAAGAGTTTGGCGCAGTAGGCGTTGTCGTAGGAGCCCATGGCGGTGGTGTGGCTGGCGGTGACGCGTGCGCCCATGTCGCGGCTGCGGGCTTCTTCGGCAAGCACTTCAAGAAAACGTGAGTGCGGGTCATCGGTTTCGTCGCAGTGCACGTCCACCAGGCAGCCGGTGCGTTCGGCCAGGTCCATCAGGAACTTCACCGAACTCACGCCCTGGTCGCGGGTGTATTCGAAGTGCGGAATGCCGCCGACCACATCGGCACCCAGACGGATGGCTTCCTCCATCAATTCGCGGCCGTTGGCGTAGGACTCGATGCCCTCCTGGGGAAACGCCACGATCTGCAGATCGATCAGGTGTGCGCTTTCCTCGCGCACCTGCAACATGGCCTTGAGCGCCGTGAGCTGCGGGTCGGTGACGTCGACGTGGGTGCGTACATGCTGGATGCCGTGGGCGGCCAGGGCTTGGATGGTTTGTTTGGCGCGGGTGCGGGTGTCTTCCTGGGTGATCGTGGCTTTGCGTTCGCCCCAGCATTCGATGCCTTCGAACAAGGTGCCGCTCATGTTCCAGCGTGGCTCGCCGGCGGTGAGAGTGGCATCGAGGTGGATGTGCGGTTCGACAAAGGGCGGGATCACCAGGTTGCCGGCAGCGTCCAGATCATCGGTCCCCAGGGATGGCACGTTGGTTTGTGCGGTGATGCTGGCGATCCGGCCGTTTTCCAGGTGCAGATCATGCAGGCCTTCACGGTGGCGCAGGCGGGCGTTGATGATGTGCATGGGCAAGTTCCTCTTGGCTAAAAACAATCAGGCAGACAGCCGCCAGATCATCAGGGCGATACCGATGTCCAGGCGGTCATAGGCGTTGTCCAGCGTCAACCCGCACAGGGCTTCGATGCGCTGGATTCGGTGTGTCAGGGTGTTGCGATGTACGGCCAGGCGCTGGGCGGCGGCCATCAGATTACCATTCTCGTGAAACCAAGCTTCCAAGGTCGGCATCAAGCTGGGGCCGTGCTGCAAGTCGTGACGCAGCAAAGGGCCCAGGCGCTCCTTGAGGAATTGGTCGAGCAGCGCGCGATCACGCACCCCGCTGAGCAACTTGAGCACTCCCAGTTCGTCGTACACGCACAGCCCGGCGCGCTCGCGGAAGCGTCGCGCGGCGGCCAGGGCCTGACGCGCTTCATCCTGGGCCTGGGCCAGGCGGGCCGCCGGGTGCGCGGCGGCGCTCAGGCCGATAAACAATTTGAGCGGGGCCAGGCGCAGGTTCAATGGGCTCAACCACTGCGCCAGTTGGTGGCGGTTGGCCAAGGCGGCCACAGCGTCCGGCGCCGGCAGCAGCAGGGTCCATTGCCCGGCGCGACCCAGGATCGGTACGGTCGGCGACCACTGGCGCAAACGCCGACCAATCGCGTCGTGTTGCCCCGTTAGGTGCGCCTCCACCTGCGCCGCATCGCCCTGGGCAAACAGCGCTTCACTGCCCTCCAACTGCAACTGCACGACCTGCCAGTGCCCCGTCAGCGGCATGCCCAATTGCGCGGCGCGGTGCAGCAGGATGTCCAGGGACTGATAATCACCGGCCAGCAAGCGCTCCAGCACATCGTGCCGCGAGCGTCCCAATTGCTCGGACTGGATCAGCGCCGAGCCGATGGCTTGGGTCACCAGCACCATCTTCAGCGAATAGGGCTGCTCGATCAGCGGCATACCGGCAGCAGCGGCGGCGTCCAGCACGCGCAGGGGGATGGCCTGGATATACGTCGGCCCGGTGAGCACCACCAGCCCGGCGACCTGGCGTTGACAGGCCTCCTCCGGCAGTTGCAGCAGGTTGGCCTCATCGCGGGGATGGTTGATACCGGTGACAAACACCAGCTCACCGCCCAGCACCCATTCGGCGATCCCGCTGTTTTCCGCCACATAGGGCCAGCGCACGGGGTTATCCAGGCCCGTCTGGCCGGCACGCAGGGTCAGGGATTCCAAACCCGGCAGCGCCAGCACATCGGCGACGGTCAAGCTCATGCCTGGACGTCAGCCAATGGCGCACGTACCCGCAGGAGGGCGCTCAATATGATGTAGGTCAGCGATGCCGCGACAATCCCTACCAGCGGCGCTACCCACGGCGAGTTGAAGGCCAGCACAGTGCCCACCGCGTAGGCGAGGAGCCCCGGCCAGTTGAACGCGGGCAAGCGTGTTTGCGCCAGGCGTGGGTATTGACCACGGTAGCGGTAGAAGAAGTCCGCCATGATCACCCCTCCGATCGGCGGGATCACCGTGCCTAGCAAGATCAGGTACGGCACCAGCATGTCGTACATGCCCAGCAGCGCCAGCAGGGTGCCGATCACCGCGCCGGCGAGGGTCACGGTCTTGCGGCGTTTGGTGCGCAGCAAATTGCAGCCGGCCACCGCGAAGTTATAGATGGTGTTGTCCTGGGTGCTCCAGATATTGAGCAGCAGCATCGCCATCGCAGCCATGGCAAAACCTTGCAACAGCAACACTTCCACCACATCCGGCTGTTGATAGACGATGGCGCCATAAGCACCGATCAGCACCATCAACCCATTGCCGACAAAGAAACCAATCAGGCTGGCCAGCACCGCCACCTTGGCCGAGCGGGAAAACCGCGTCCAATTGGTAGCCTGGGTCGCGCCGCTGACAAAGGTGCCGAACACCAGAGTAATGGCCGTGGACAGATCGAGTTGACCGGTTGGCACCACCGCCAGCAACCCTTGCAGTCCGCCGACTTTCACCGTAGCCACCCACATCGACAACACCAGCAGGATGCCCATGGCCGGCACTGCGATGTACGACAGGATCTCCAGCCCGCGATAGCCCACGTAGGCGGTGGCGCAGAACACCAGGCCGAACAGCACCATCAACACCAGCACGCTGCCCTGGCTCAGTTCGAAATACTTGCCGAGCACCACGGCGGCGGTGGCGGTGCCCCAGGCGTACCAGCCGATCTGGGTAAAACCGAGGATCAGGTCGCTGAGCTTGCTACCCACCTCGCCAAAGCAGAAACGCCCCATCAACACCGAGTTCAAACCGCTCTTGAAGGCGATATAGCCCAGGCCTGCGGCGTAAATACCCAATAGCAGGTTACCGAGGGCCACTACACCGAGCATCTCGGTGAAACTGAACGCCACCCCCAATTTGCCGCCGGCAAACATGGTTGCGGTAAAAAAAGTGAAGCCCAGCAGCACCATGGCGGTGGACGCCAGGCCTTTACGTGCATGCATCGGGACTTCGCTCAAGGGGTAGTCATTGCCGGATTCTTGCTGCGTCATGTGCCTTGCTCCCTGAATGAGTGACGCAGGCCCATTGCACCACGCGTGCCAAGCCGACAGCAGTGGTGGACGCACGGCGCCGGTTGTGCAGCATGCACAATTTTGCGCGCCAAACAGGAGGGCTAAGCTCAAAGCACTGTTCGCCATGCCCAGTAGGGCACGAAAGCGGTGCAGGGGTGATACAAAATGGATCAGTCGAACAAGGTCTGTGTGGTCTCGCCGCGATGAAACGCAAACGCCGCCTGCAGATCGCTTTCGATGGTGCGCCCACGGGACAATGGCGGCAGGTCGTCCAGGCTGAAAAAGCCCACCTCAGTGGTTTCGACACCAGCTACCGGCGCTGACTGATCGATGGGCTCACACAGGAAATACAACTTGTAGAAGTCCCGCACATCCGGCCGATACAAGCCTTTGGCTTTGTGCGTCACGCTGTACAGCGCCCGCGCCGTTACTGTCAGCCCGGCCTCTTCATAAATCTCTTTGATGATGTTTTCCGACGCCGACAGGCCAATATCGGCATAACCCCCCGGTAGCGCCCAGCAACCGTCGGTGGCTTCGCGCACCAGTAAAATCCGCTCCCCCTCGATGACGGCACCGCGCACGTCAATCATCGGCGTCGAATAGCGCTGGGCGAAATCCGGCACCAGACCGGTGATGCGCTCAAGGGGCACATCGCCCAGCTGCGCAAGCATGCTGTGGGCGATCCGGGCGATTTCTTCCAGGCGTTCGCGCTCGAAATCATCGGTGCAAAAATGCAACCCCGTGGACGCCAACGCTTGCAGGCGCTTGGCCTGGGCCAGCCAAGTGTTCTCCATCGCATTCTCCTTGATTGCATGCAGAGGGCTGGCTGAAAGGGTGCAACGCCAGGCACAAAAAAACCACCGCAAGGGTGGTTTTTTTACCGCGCCGGTTTATTCGCCGCGGTAGATGCAGCCGCTGGTGCAGGTTTCGTGGATACGAATCGCGCTCAGCTCAGGCAGCAACGGTTTGAGTTCATTCCAGATCCACTTGGCCAGCACTTCGCTGGTGGGGTTTTCCAGGCCGGGAATGTCGTTGAGGTAGTTGTGGTCCAGACGTTCGTAGAGCGGCTTGAAAATCGCCTTGATCTCCGAAAAGTCGCGAATCCAACCGGTATGGGGATCCAGGTCGCCACTCAGGTGGATCGCCACCTTGAACGAATGTCCATGCAGGCGCCCGCATTTATGGCCGTCCGGCACGTGCGGCAGGCGGTGGGCGGACTCGAAGGTAAATTCTTTGAAGATTTCCACAGTGTTTTAAGCTCGGTCAGTATCTGGCAGGCGGCGAGTTTAACAGCTTGCTCCCTCGCCGCGCATACCGCTGGGTCACAGCGCCTGCAAGCGTTCGCCCAGGCCGCCGTTGTCGGCCAACTGCAGAAACTCGTCCCCCAGCCGCCGGCTCTCGCTCATCGCGGTTTGCCAGTACTTGTGGCGGCTCGGGTCGTCGCCCATAAAGCGTTTGAAGTCGCTGCGGTCCGGCAGTTTGCCGTGGGGCAGGCGCGCCAGGTAGTCCCTTGAGGGCGCGAGCAGTAACACATCCTGTAAGCCCTGAGGGTTGCTGCGCCGCCACGGCAGGCCCTTGTCGAACCAGCCGGGGATGACCCGGTCGGTGAAGTGCGGGTACAGCACGATGTCGTCGCCGTGGTAGGGCAGGTCGAGGTGGTAGTCCAGCAGGCCGCCGTCGCGGTAGGTGCCTTGGCCCGCGCCGGGCAGGTCGCGTACGCCTTGCATCACCATGGGGATCGAGCCCGACGCCAGCAGCGCCTGGCGCAGGTTGCCCACTTCCAGTTCGAGGAAGCGCGATGGGAAGTCCTTGAGCGGATGCACCGGCGGCGGCTGGCGCGGGTCGTGGACGATCAGGCGTTCGAAGTGCCGCGACAGACGTGCGCGACCGCGCAGGTTGTCGGCAATCACCGACGACAGGCCCAGGCCCAGGCGTCCGCGATGGTCATCGGCGAGCAGGCCGTGGCTTTTGACCACCATGATGTTGAGTCGGTAGTCGGGGTTGTCCAGCACCCGCGCATCCCGGCCGGCCAGCAGGTCGTCGAGCATGCGCACGCAGCTCTGGCTGACTTGGGCCATGGTCACGCCTTTGGCGAAATGTTGCGCGTTGTACAGGCGACCGAGGTCCAGCAGGCCCTGCACCGGGTCGGGCAGGCACGCGCTGGCAAAGCGCCATGAGCCGATGGACGCGCCGATCAGCGCGCGCTGCCGTGGCGCACGCGGCAGCCAGTCGCCGAACAGCGCCAGGTCCAGGCCCTGGATGCCCAGGGCCTTGGGCCCGCCGGCCGCGCCGGGAAGAATGCCGACATCCGCCGGCTTTAGGCCCTGCTCACGAATGCGTGCCAAAGCGCGCGTGCCGGCCTTGAGGGTCAGCGCGGGGAATTTGATGTGGATGGCTGTCATACCGATCTCTGTTGAAGCGGGGTGTAGGAGCACGCGTGCTCGCGAAAAACGTTAACCATACCGCGTGAATCCGGAATAAACACCGTCGTTTGTCGCGTCGGCTTGGAATTGCCATGGTGGCAATTCAGTTTCAGTTAAGTTGCAGTCGTTACCGTGTCCGGCGTAGGAAAACATTGTGTAACGGAGACTTATCATGAAGCGCCTCACAGCTCTGGTCGCCGCCGGTATCATCGCTTCCACGGCGACCCAGGCCGGAGCCGTGGACCCCGACAAACCACTGACCGTGCCTGCCACTGTTACAATTGTCGCCTTCGATCAATTGGAAGCCACCGCCCTGGCCCTGCACCCTGGTTCGACCTTACTCGACACCGACCTGGACGAGGCCTATGGCAAGTACATCTATGAAGTCGAACTGCAAGACCTCGACGGCATTGAATGGGATGTTGAATTGGACGCGCTCACCGGGCAGGTTCTCAAGAATCATCAGGATACGTAATGAAGGTAAATTTACGCGCCAGCAGCCGATGGCCGCTGGTGCTCATGGTGTTCTGCTCAAGCCTGGCGGCGCGCGACCTCAATCAAGATGAAGCCCTGGCGCTGCGGCAGCAGGGCGTGATCCTGCCGCTGGAACAGCTGTTGCAACAGGCCATGGCGCGCCATCCCGGCTCGCGCCTGCTGGAAGCCGAGCTTGAAAAAAAACACGGGCAATATGCCTATGAAGTGGAACTGGTGACCACCGACGGCGTGGTGCGCGAAATCAAGCTGGACGCCACCAGCGGCGTGCTGATCAAAGACGAGGAAGACTGATGCGCCTGCTTCTGGTGGAAGACAACGTACCCCTGGCCGATGAACTGCTGGCCGGCTTGCAGCGCCAAGGCTATGCCGTCGACTGGCTGGCCGATGGGCGCGACGCCGCATACCAGGGCCGCACCGAGCCCTACGACCTGATCATCCTCGACCTCGGCCTGCCCGGTCTGCCGGGGCTTGAGGTGCTGGCGCAATGGCGCGCGGCGGCGCTGGCCACCCCGGTGCTGGTCCTTACTGCCCGCGATTCCTGGGCCGAGCGTATCGAAGGGCTCAAGGCCGGTGCCGATGACTACCTGAGTAAACCCTTTCATCCCGAAGAACTGCACCTGCGCATCCAGGCGTTGCTGCGTCGTTCCCACGGTCAAGCCAACCAACCCACCCTGCAAGCCGCCGGCCTGCACCTCGACGAGGGGCGCCAGTGCGTGCTGCGCGATGGCGAAGAGGTCCAACTGACCGCCGCCGAGTTTCGTCTGCTGCGCTATTTCATGCTGCACCCTGAGCAAATCCTGTCCAAAAGCCATCTGGCCGAGCATCTGTATGACGGCGAAACCGAGCGCGATTCCAATGTGCTGGAGGTGCACGTCAATCACCTGCGCCGCAAGTTGGGCCGCAGCGTGATCGAAACCCGGCGCGGCCAGGGTTACCGGTTTGGCGCCAACCCCGCATGAGGTCGATTCAACGGCGCCTGAGCCTGGGGCTGATCAGTGTGATGGTGATCGTCGGCGTGGTGCTGGCGCAGACCAGTCTGTGGTTGTTCGAAGCCGGTCTGCAGCGATATCTGGAGGCAGGGCTGCGCAACGACACGGAAAACCTGCTGGTAGCGCTGGTGCGCGGGCCCAACGGCGTACAGCTGGACGAGCATCGTCTGTCACCGGCTTACCAGCGGCCGTTTTCGGGCCACTACTTTCGTATCGATTTTGCCGACACCCACTGGCGCTCTCGCTCACTATGGGATCAGGAACTGCCGCGCCTGCCCGAGGCGGGTCTGAAGGGCAACCTGCAGCTGGGGCCTGAAGGCCAGCAACTGCTGGTGCTACGTTCGGACTACAAGCGCTTTGGTCAGTCGATTTCCATCAGCGTGGCCCAGGATTACACGCCAGTGCGCGAAAGCTTTCGCCTGATGCGTCAGATCGGTCTGGTGCTGGGCTTGGCGGCGTTGCTGCTGGTGCTGGTGCTACAACGGGTGACTGTGCGCCGCGCCTTGCGCCCGCTGGAAACCGCGCGCAACCAGATCGCCCAATTGCAGCAAGGCCAACGCTCGCAGCTCGACACTCAGGTGCCGTTGGAGCTGGAACCGCTGGTGGCGCAGATCAACCACCTGCTGGCCCACACCGAAGACAGCCTCAAGCGTTCCCGCAATGCCCTGGGCAACCTTGGCCATGCGCTGAAAACCCCATTGGCGGTATTGCTGAGCGCGGCATCCAGCGAGGCGCTCAAAGACCATCCCAAGCTGAGCGCCTTGTTGCGCGAGCAATTGGAGCAAGTGCAGCAACGCCTCAATCGTGAACTGAACCGCGCCCGTCTGGCTGGCGAAACCCTGCCCGGCGCCTTGTTCGACTGTGAACAGGAACTGCCTGGCCTGCTCGCCACCTTGAACATGATCCATGGCGAACACCTGGACCTCAGCTACCATGCCGCCCCCGGCCTGCACTTGCCTTGGGATCGCGAAGACCTGCTGGAGTTGCTGGGCAATCTGCTGGACAACGCCTGCAAATGGGCGGATGCCGAGGTGCGCCTGAGCATTGATGAAACCCCCCACAGCTATTGGCTTGCGGTGGAAGACGACGGCCCCGGCATCCCCGAAGCCCAGCGAGATCAGGTGCTCAGCCGTGGCGCGCGCCTGGATGAGCAGATCGACGGTCACGGCTTGGGCCTGGGGATCGTGCGCGATATCGCCGAGGTGTGGGGCGGGGTGTTGCGGTTGCAGGATAGCCCCTTGGGCGGTTTGAAAGTGCTGGTCGAATTACCCAAGCGCCATGCCTGACAGGCGGCAAACGGGAGCAAGCTCCCGCCCACCCTGGGTGGTCTTCAAGCGTCAGACTCGGAACTGATCCATCAGACCCTGCTGTTGATTGGCCAGGCTGTTCAGCGCCTGGCTCACCCGCGCCGACTCATTGGCCTGTTCCGACAGCGATTCGGTCACATCGCGGATGGTCGCCACGTTGTGGTTGATCTCTTCGGCGACGGCGCTTTGCTCCTCCGCGGCACTGGCGATTTGCAGGTTCATATCGCTGATCACGGTGACCGCGTCGCCGATCTGGCGCAATGCGGTGACGGCCTGGCCGACCTGTTCGACACTGCCCTGGGCCTGGCGATAACTGCTGCCCATGGCACCGACCACGTCGGTGGTGCCGCTCTGCAAGTGCTCGATCACCAGGCGGGTTTCCTCCACCGATGCCTGGGTGCGTTGCGCCAGGTTGCGCACTTCGTCGGCCACTACTGCGAAGCCACGTCCGGCCTCACCGGCACGGGCGGCTTCAATCGCGGCATTGAGCGCCAGCAGATTGGTCTGCTCGGCGATGCCTCGGATCACTTCCAGCACCGAACCGATCTTCTCGCTGTTGGCCGAAAGGCCTTCGACCTGGGTCATGGCGGTGCTCATGTCCGCCGCCAGTTGACCGATATTGGCGGTGGTGCGGTCGATCACGTTGAGGCCATCGCGCGTCGCCTGGTCGGCCTCGCGCGCTGCCTGAGCCGCCTGTGCCGCGCTGCGGGCCACGTCCTGGGCGGTGGCGCTCATTTCATGGGAAGCGGTGGCCACCTGGTCGACCTGGCGGTACTGCTGCTCCATGCCGGCGCTGGTCTGGGTGGCGATCGCGGCCGACTGGTCGGCGGTGCCACGGGCGTCTTGTACCGAGCGTTTGACCTCGGCAATGATCGGCTGCAGTTTGTCGAGGAAACGGTTGAACCAGCCGGCCAGTTGCCCCAGTTCATCGCGTTTGTCATAGGCCAGGCGCCGCGTCAGGTCGCCTTCGCCGCTGGCGATGTCTTCGAGCATGTGCGCCACCCCCAAGATCGGCCGGGTCACGCTGCGCGCCATCAGCCATACCAGAATCAGGCCGATCACCGCTGCCAGCAGGCCCAGGCTCAGTTCCAGCAGGGTGCCGCGCGTGTTGTCCGCATCCATTTGTGCCTTGAGGGCTTCGGCGGGACCTACCAGGACTTTTTCCGGCACGTCCAGCAATACGCCCCATGGCTTGCCGTCGGGAATCGGTGCGAACGGCGCCAGCACTTTCAGTTGATGTTCGGTGTGCAGGCTGCTGATGCCCGTGCTGCCGGCCAGGGCTCCGATCAGTTGAGCGCCGCTGCGGCGGTCGACCTGGTCCAAACGCTGGCTGAGTTTGCTCGCGTCCGCGCTGTAGCCGGCGAGCAGGCCGGTGGGGCTGAGGATGCTGACCTGTGTCTGGCCGTCGTACAGCTTGGCGCTGGCTTGTTGGCTCACGGCCTGCAAACTGTTGAGGTTGATGTCCACCGACAGCGACGCGATGACTTTGCCGTTGGCCATCAACGGAAACACGATGCTGGTCATCAGTACGTTCTGGCCGTTGATCACATAAAAGTAGGGTTCGATCACGCAAGGCTTGAGGGTGCTGCGCGGGCAGGTGAACCAGGCGTTGGCCTTTTCGCCACTAGGGCCGACGGTGGTGTCGGTCATGTCGCTTTCCGGCAATGCCATGGAGGTCAACTGGCCGGGTGTCGGCTGCGACCAATACAGTGCGAAGCGGCCCTTGTCGTTGCTGCCCAGCTCGGTTTGGCCGGCGAACAGCTCATCCTTGCCGTCCAGCGCATTGGCTTCGAACACCAAGGACAGACCCAGCAGGTCCGGGTTGGCCTGCAACGCGGCTCTGACTTGGCGGGTCAGGTCTTCGCGGGTGTCGAAGGCGTCCAGAAAGCGTTTCTCCGCCTGCTCGCGCAAGAACAGCACCTGGCGGGCAAAGCCATGGCCATATTGATAAGCGTCCATGAATTGCCGACGGATACCCAGCGCCTGCACCTCGCCCTGGGCCTCGATACGCGCCTGGGCGGCTTCATTGAGCATCTGCATGCTGGAGGCTTTGACCTGCTCGGAACTCTGCTCCATGCGGTACAGCGACAAACCCACCAGCAGGCTCACGATTCCCAGCAGGCAGAGGCCGGCGAGCAGGGTGATTTTCCATTGAATGGAGAGTTGTCTGAGCGACATCGGACATCCTTACCTGAAAACACAAAGAGCCCGTTTATCGGCCGCAGGAAGATTTTCTTTATTCAAACGATCAATTTAAACCTGCCGGAGCGGCGCGTCCCTCGGCAGCGGCTTTTGACATGGGGCCGCGCCTGCTGCAAAGTGCCCGCCCTCTAATAAGACCTCCTTGAAGCCTGCACACTGGCCGCCCTCCGATGGGGCGCTGGGACGCGGGCATGCCTGTTTTTCTGTTTCTGCTTGAGGTAACCATGATTAACGCAGTCATCGCCGCGGTCGGCACCATGCTGGTGCTTAGCCTGTCCCGCGTGCATGTGGTCATCGCCATTATTGTCGGCGCCCTGGTGGGCGGTCTCACCGGCGGCCTGGGGATCGAAGCCACCCTCAGCGCCTTCAACGGCGGCCTCGGTGGGGGCGCGACGGTGGCGTTGTCCTACGCCTTGCTCGGTGCATTCGCGGTGGCCATCGCCAAGTCCGGCCTGGCCCATGCCCTGGCCGACAAGGCCCTGCTGTTGGTGGACCGCCAGGACGCCAGCGGCGGCAGTCACGTCAAATGGCTGCTGATCGGTCTGCTGTGGGTGGTGGCGATTGCATCGCAAAACATCCTGCCGATTCACATTGCGTTTATCCCGCTGCTGGTGCCGCCGCTGCTGTATGTGCTGACCAAGCTGCAATTGGATCGGCGCTTGATCGCCTGTGTGATGACCTTCGGCCTGATCACGCCGTACATGTTCCTGCCGGTGGGCTTCGGCAATATCTTCCTTAACCAGATCCTGTTGGCCAACGTGGCCAAGAGCGGCGTGGACGTCAGCCAGGTCAACGTGACCCACGCCATGGGCCTGCCGGCGCTGGGCATGGTGGTTGGCCTGCTGGTGGCGGTGTTTATCAGCTACCGCAAAAAGCGCGTGTACGACCTGGCGAAAATCGAGCGGGTCGAGCAGGTGGCGGTGCAGTACAACCCGCTGACCCTGCTGGTGGCCGGCGTGGCGATTGCCTCGGCGTTCATCATTCAGCTGTGGCTGGATTCGATGATCATCGGTGCGCTGGCCGGGTTCCTGATCTTCTCGGCCTCGGGGATTGTGCGCTGGCGCGAGACCGACGACCTGTTCACCGAAGGCATGAAGATGATGGCAATGATCGGCTTCATCATGATCGCCGCCTCGGGGTTCGCCGAAGTGCTCAAGGCCACTGGGGACGTGCGTTCGCTGGTGGAAACTTCGGCCGCGTTCATCGGCCATAGCCGTGGGGTCGGCGCGCTGCTGATGTTGCTGGTGGGCCTACTGGTGACCATGGGGATTGGTTCGTCGTTTTCCACGGTGCCGATCCTGGCCGCGATCTTCGTGCCGTTGTGCGTGCAGTTGGGCTTCAGTCCGCTGGCCATTGTGTGCATCGTTGGCACGGCGGGGGCCCTGGGCGATGCCGGCTCGCCTGCGTCGGACTCCACCCTCGGTCCGACTTCCGGCCTGAATATCGACGGTCAGCACCACCACATCTGGGACACCGTGGTGCCGACATTCCTGCACTACAACATCCCGTTGCTGGCTTTTGGCTGGCTGGCGGCGATGTCCCTTTGACCCCATGCCTCTGTAGGAACGAGCGCGCTCGCGCCTACAGATAGTTTTCCATCGGCCGATAACCTCTCAAGTCGCTTAATAAGAGAGAAAAGCCATGCGTCTGAGTCTGAAGGCCAAAGTCCTGTCCCTCGCCGTTGTGCCGGTGTTGCTGTTCGCGCTGGTCATCAGCCTCACTACGGTGTGGATCCTCCAGGGCCAGGCGCGCAGTGAGGTGGATGAAACCCGCCAGCGCTTGCTCAATAACGCTAAGGCCACTTTGCAAAGTTACGTGGAAGTGGCTATGAGCACCGTCAAGCCGCTCTACGATGCCGCCGCGCCCGGCGATACGGCGGCGCGGGCCGAGGTGGTCAAGCTGCTGTCCAACATCAGCTACGGCAAGGACGGTTACTTCTTCGGCTACGACTCCGAGACCATCCGCCTGTTCAAGGGCAATAGCCCCGACGGCGTGGGCAAGAGTTTCAAAGACAACCGCGACCCCAATGGCGTCTACGTCAACCGCGACCTGGTCAAGGTCGGCAAGGACGGCAGCCATTACCTGCAATACAGCTCGACCCAGCCGGGGCAGACCGAACTGGTGCCCAAGCTTGGCTACACCGATTACCTGCCCAAGTGGGATATGGTCATCGGTACCTCGGTCAACCTCGACGGCATCGAAGCCCAGGTGGCGGTGGTCGAGGCCAAGGTCAAAGCGCGCATGGAAGGTGTTTTGCTGAGTATCCTCGGCGTGGCCGTGGTGGTGTTGCTGGTGATCGCCGCTGCGGGCATGGTGCTGGCCAATACCATTTTGCGTCCGTTGCATTTGATGAAAGCCAACCTCGACGATATTGCCGCCGGCGAGGGTGACCTGACTCGGCGCCTGGCCATCACCAGCCAGGACGAGTTGGGCGAGCTGGCCGGCGCGTTCAACCGGTTTGTCGACAAGATCCACGGCCTGGTGCGCCAGATCACCGAAATGACCGCTCAGCTCACCGGCCTGGTGGGCCAGGTGTCCGACCAGGCCCACCGCTCGGAGCAGGCCATGGAGCGCCAGCGCCACGAGACGGACCAGGTCGCCACCGCCATCAATCAAATGTCGTCCGCCGCCCAGGAAGTGGCGCGCAGTGCCCAGGGCGCCTCGGTGGCCGCGCAGCAGACCGACGCCGAAGGCCAGGCCGCCAAGCGCGTGGTGGACGGCAGCATCGCGCAGATCCACGCGTTGGTGAACGACATCCGCAGCAGCGGCGTGTCCCTCGACAGCCTGCAACAGGATGTGACGTCGATTGTCAGCGTGTTGAGTGTGATCCGCTCGATTGCCGAGCAGACCAACCTGTTGGCCCTTAACGCCGCCATCGAGGCCGCGCGGGCCGGGGAGGCCGGTCGTGGCTTTGCGGTGGTGGCCGACGAAGTGCGCGCCCTGGCCAGCCGCACCCAGACCAGCACCCAAGAAATCCAGGGCATGATCGACCGCCTGCAAACCGGCACCGAAGCCGCCGTGGAAGCCATGCGCCGTTCCAGCGAGGCCGGCGATGGCACCTCGGCCCAGGCCAACCAGGCCGGAGCGTCGCTGGACACCATGGCCCAGCTGATTGCCACCATCAATTCAATGAACGCCCAGATCGCCAGCGCCGCCGAAGAACAAACCGCCGTGGCCGAAGAGATCAACCGCAGCGTGCATCAGATTGCCTCGGCGGTGGACAGCGTGGCCGATGAAACCCAACTGGGGGCCCAGACGTCGCGCAGCCTGGCGGACCTGGGCCAGCGCCTGGGGCAACTGGTCGGTCAGTTCAGGATCTGATCAAACGTCGCGCATCAACAAGCCAAAGCGCAAATCCATCTCAACGGGCAGCGGTATATACACCGTGTGCCCGTCCCCGGGCGCTACGTCGATGGCTTCGTCCTTGGCGTTGCGCAGGCCGCCCAAGTCGAAGTGAAAATTGCCGGTGGGCGTCATCAATTCCAGGTGATTGCCCACGGCGAAGCGGTTCTTGACCTTGACCTCGGCCAGCTCGCCCCGGCGTTCGCCGGTCAGTTCGCCGACAAACTGCTGGCGCTCGGAGACGGAACTGCCGTTCTGGTAGTTCTGGTACTCATCGTGGACGTGCCGGCGCAGGAAACCTTCGGTGTAGCCGCGCTGGGCCAAAGAGTCGAGGTCGGTCATCAGGTTGCGGTCGAACGCGCGACCGGCCACTGCATCGTCGATGGCGCGGCGATACACCTGGGTGGTGCGCGCGCAATAGAAGTGCGACTTGGTGCGGCCTTCGATCTTAAGCGAGTGCACGCCCATATGGGTCAGGCGCTCCACATGCTGCACGGCGCGTAAATCCTTGGCGTTCATGATGTAGGTGCCGTGCTCGTCCTCAAACGCAGGCATCTGCTCGTCGGGGCGGTTGGCTTCCTGTAACAGAAACACCTGATCGGTGGGCGCACCGATACCCAGGGTCGGTTCCGGCGCGTATTGCTGCACGATCTCGCCGGTGGCGTTTTCCACCGCCGGAGTGGCCTGGTACTTCCAGCGGCAGGCATTGGTGCAGGTGCCCTGGTTGGCATCGCGCTTGTTCATATAGCCCGAGAGCAGGCAGCGCCCGGAATACGCCATGCACAGGGCGCCGTGGACAAACACTTCCAGCTCCATGGCCGGCACCTGCTCACGGATTTCGCCGATCTCCTCCAGCGACAATTCCCGCGACAGAATCACCCGGCAGATCCCTTGCTGCTGCCAGAACTCCACGCTCGCCCAGTTCACCGTATTGGCCTGCACCGACAAGTGAATCGGCATCTGCGGAAAGTGTCGGCGCACCAGCATGATCAGCCCTGGATCGGACATGATCAGCGCATCCGGGCCCATGGCAATCACCGGTGCCAGGTCCTTGAGGAAGGTCTTGAGCTTGGCGTTGTGCGGCGCGATGTTCACCACCACATAGAAGCGCTTGCCCTGGGCATGCGCTTCCTGGATACCCAGGGCCAGGTTGGCGTGATCGAACTCGTTATTGCGCACCCGCAGGCTGTAACGCGGTTGGCCGGCGTACACCGCATCGGCGCCGTAGGCGAAGGCGTAGCGCATGTTTTTCAGGGTGCCGGCGGGGGCGAGCAGTTCGGGGGCGATAACAGTGGGCATGGCGTAGGGTCGCAAAAAGGCGCGAGAGTAGTGCAGGGCGGGCGCAGGTTTATTGATCCAAGTCATTGAGACCACTGCTGTGCAAAGCAACACGCCCGCATTCGCGAACACGGTTATAAAAGCTTAGGAGAAGACGATCCGGGTGCTCTTGAGTGGGGTCCAAGGCGGGGAGTTCGCGGGCGTGCGATAAATAAGGGCACTCCCAGGTTTCGCAGCGGACTAAGCATCAGGGCCTACACAGGCCCAATGCTTTTCTGACATGGACCGGACATGAACCAAACCACCCTGCAATTCAAAACCCTGTTGTTACTGCTGGTCCTGGTGACCGTTGCCTTTATCTGGATATTACTGCCGTTTTACGGCGCGGTGTTCTGGGCGGTGATCCTCGGCATTATCTTTGCGCCCATGCAGCGCCGCGTGCAGCTGAAATTCGGCTGGAACCGTAACCTTACCTCCCTGGCCACCCTGACTGCGTGTTTGATCGTCGCGATTTTGCCGGTGATCATCACCAGTGCCTTGTTGGTACAAGAGGGGGCCACGCTGTACAAGAACATCGAAAGCGGCAAGCTGGATGTGGCGGGCTATATCGAGCAGTTCAAGAATTTCCTGCCGCCGTACTTCCAGCATCTGCTGGATCGCTTCGGCATGGGCAACCTGGAAGGGCTGCGTGAGAAAATCGTAAAAAGCGCGATGCAGGGCAGCCAATTTTTCGCCACTCAGGCGTTCAGCTTCGGTCAGGGCACCTTCGATTTTCTGGTGAGCTTTTTCATCATGCTGTATCTGCTGTTTTTCTTTTTGCGCGACGGCCCGGAGCTGGTACGCAAGGTGCGCACCGCCGTGCCGTTGGCCGAACCGCAAAAGCGTCGCCTGCAGCTCAAGTTCAACCGCGTGGTGCGGGCCACGGTCAAGGGCAACGTGCTGGTGGCCGTGACTCAGGGCGCGTTGGGAGGGTTGATTTTCTGGTTCCTGGACATTCCCAGCGCGCTGCTATGGGCGGTGCTGATGGCATTTCTTTCACTGCTGCCGGCGGTGGGCGCGGGCATTGTATGGGGGCCGGTGGCGGCATATTTCCTGATGAGCGGGGCGATCTGGCAGGGCGTGGTGCTGGCGTTGTTCGGCGTGTTTGTGATCGGCCTGGTGGACAACGTGCTGCGCCCGATCCTGGTGGGCAAGGACACCAAGATGCCGGATTACCTGATCCTGATCTCGACATTGGGCGGCTTGTCGGTGTTTGGCCTTAACGGGTTTGTGATCGGACCGCTGGTGGCGGCGCTGTTCATGTCCAGTTGGGCGCTGTTTGTCGAAAGCAAGCCGCGGGTCAAGTTGCCATTGCCGTAAACCGGTAGCGTCAGGCTTCCAACTGGTAGGTGGTGGCTTTCAATTGGTGTTCCGCGGCCTTCAACGATGTCAGCGGGCCGGTGATCGGCTCGCCTTCGCGTACCAAGTACCAGCAAGCCAACACCCCCGAGGCGCGCAGAGCGGCGGGGACGGCACTGCCGATGACGGACATGATATGAACAGTGGGCATAAGGACCTCCAATCGTGGTAGGGGTCACCTTACGGGCCATGGCGGCTGAGGAAAAATCAACTGTCTCGATAGTCGACATTGATGCCACGCGTCAGTCCACCACTTGATCCAGCATGCTCACCACTTCCTGCTCGTTGAGCAGGCCCTTGCGCACCAGGTTTTCCGCAAGCAAGGCGAGGAACTTCGCGCTGCGGTGACCTTCCAGGTGCTTGAGTTCGGTCAGGGCGCTGTACACCTTGCTGGAGGTGCAAAGGCCGGCGGTGCGGTGTGGGTTTTGTGTGGGCATGGTTAATCGTCCTTAATTGTTATTGGGTGGACAGGCTCGATAGTGAAAGGGTTATGTGACGCAAACATGACAGCGCGAGCCCTGTTCGAGCAAGTAGACATTGGTGTCTATCATGTGCGATTGCGCACCAGACATTGTCTCCATAGCGACCTTGACGCGATAAAACCGGACCCGGCGCAAAAAAAAGGCCTCGCACGATTGCGAGGCCAGTTTCAGATCGAACAGTTACCAGCCACGACGGTAGTAACCATGGGGCGGGCCATAGTAACCGCGCGGTGGGCCGTAATAGACCGGCGCCGGGCGGTAATACACTTGCTGTTGCACATACACAGGCGGCGGTGGAGCGTAGTAGACCGGCGGCGGAGCGGCGTAGACAGGCTGCGGCTGCACATACACCGGTTGCTGCACGTAGACTTCGCGGGGTTGGCTGGCCACCACCGAGCCCACCACGGCGGCGCCGACCAACGCACCCAAGGCAGCCGGCCCCGCCCATCCACCACCGTGGGCGGAGGCTTGGCCAGCCATAGCGAGTGCACCTACCAGCAAGGCGATCTTGGGGATTGTACGAATCATGGTCATTCCTCGGTTAGCCCCTGCGCTCGTGTCCTGCCATCAATGGACTCAAGTCATGTCGCGGGGATACTTTTAAGACAACGTATTTCTGAAAAACAGCACGGCCGCTAGGTAAAGGTTGTGTAAGGTCTGTACCGATTTGCTTACTCACAGGAGTTTTCCATGCAGATGCACCCCAACAAGGACACCCAGCTGTGCATGTCACTGTCGGCGCGCCCCGGTAATTTCGGCTTGCGGTTTCATAACCATCTGTACGAGCAGTTGGGTCTGAATTTTTACTATAAGGCCTTCAGCAGCCAGGATTTGCCCGGCGCGATCGGCGGTATCCGGGCCTTGGGGATCCGGGGTTGCGGGGTGTCCATGCCATTCAAGGAGGCGGCCATTGCCTTGGTGGACGAACTCGACGATTCGGTTCAAGCCATCGATTCGTTAAACACCATCGTCAACACCCACGGCCATCTCAAGGCCTACAACACAGACTACATCGCCGTCGAGCAACTGCTGAAAAAGCATTCGGTCCCCCAGGATTCCACCTTCGCCCTGCGTGGCAGCGGCGGCATGGCCAAGGCCGTGGCCAGTGCCCTGCGCGACGGTGGCTACGCCAACGGCGTGATCGTGGCGCGTAACGAGAGAGCGGGGCGCGCGCTGGCCCAGCACCTGGGGTACGCCTGGCAGGCGGATATGACCGGTCTGCGTCCGCAAATGCTGATAAACGTCACGCCCATCGGCATGACCGGCGGCGCGGAGGCGGAGGCATTGGCGTTTGACGCAGACATTATCGAGACTGCGCGGACTGTCTTCGATGTGGTGGCGATTCCCGCCGAAACACCGTTGATTGTGCATGCCCGAGCCAACGGCAAACAGGTAATTACCGGGTTGGAAGTAATCGCCATCCAGGCGTTGGAACAGTTCGTGCTCTATACCGGCGTGCGGCCGACCCAGGAACAATTCGAAAAAGCCGTTGCCTTCGCCCGTCTCTGAAAAAGCACTGGGAAGCTGGATATAGCTCCATCAGACATGGAGGTATTGTTCGGCTCACCGCCATCGGGGGCAAGCCCCCTCCCACAGGTTTGACCGCGTTCACTCGAGCTCGGTGGCCCAACGTTCGGCGCGCCAAGCTCAAGGCAAGTGCAGATCCAAGGTGGGAGGGGGCTTGCCCCCGATATAGGTCCATCGGGAGATGAGGGTGTTGGCTTCACACCGCCATCGGGGGCAAGCCCCCTCCCACAGGTTTGACCGCGTTCACTCGAACTCGATGACCCAACGGACGGCGCGCCAAACTCAAGGCAAGCGCAGATCCAAGGTGGGAGGGGGCTTGCCCCCGATATAGGTCTATCAGGCAATGAAGGTATTGATCGGCTCAGTGCCCTCGGGGGCAAGCCCCTTCCCACAGGTTTGACCGCGTTCACTCGAGCTCGGTGGCCCAACGGTCGGCGCGCCAAGCTCAAGGCAAGCGTAGATCCAAGGTGGGAGGGGGCTTGCCCCCGATATAGGTCTATCAGGCGATGAGGGTGTTGGCTGGCTCACCGCCATCGGCCCCCCGGCCCCACCTATTACTGTGTCAGGCCTGTTCCAACTGTGCCAAGCGTTCCTCCAGCGCGGCGATTCGCGCTTCCAGCTCTTCGATACGTTCGGCGGACACCCCGCTGGTGCCACGCTCCACCGGGCTTGCCCGCGCCGCGATAATCGCCTCGATATCCGCCGGATCGCCCAGCGCGTGGGTGTACCGGTCTTCCCGCTGCCCAGCCTGACGCGGTACCAGCACCGCCAGCCCGCGGGCGATCAGGCGTTCGAGCTGGTGCACGACCTGTTCGACGTCCTCGAAATCATGCATGCGAGCGCTGCGAGTGAGCAGTTCGTTGACCGTCTGCGGGCCGCGCAGGAACAACAACCCGATCAGGATCACCTGGGCCGGTACCAGTTCCAGCGCCTTGTCCACCCGATGTTCCCAGCGGTCGGCACGGCTGCCCATCACCAGACGAGTGAAGCCTTGGCCCTCCAGCGCACGCAGGCTCTGGCCCACCTGGCCCTGGCTGAGGTTCATCACCGGCTCGCGGCTGGTTTTCTGGTTGCAGGCCAGTACCAGAGCGTTGAGGGTCAGGGGGTAGGTTTCCGGGTTGGTCGCCTGTTTTTCGATCAGGCAGCCCAGCAGGCGGATTTCCGTGCTGTTCAGGCGCGGCTCAGGGGTATCGGTGTCGTGCTCGGCGGTCATCGCGCGTTCCCTATGCAGTGAAGGTCCTTAGCCTATCCCTGAAAAAATAAAAGACAAGCAGCGGGGATGGCTATAATCGCCGCTGGTTGCAACCCCGCCATTACCGATGAGAGTGCCATGACTATTTCCCTGTACGCCGCCTCCGTTCCTGTGTTCAAACAAATGCTCAACGCCCTGAGCGATGTGCTGAACAAGGCCGAAGCCCACGCTACGGCCAAGAACATCGAGCCCAATGCCTTGCTGCAAGCGCGTCTGTTTCCTGACATGTTCCCGCTGGTGCGCCAGGTGCAGATCGCCGTCGACTTCGCCAAGGGCGTTTCTGCGCGCCTGGCCGAGATCGAAGTGCCTAAATATGACGACAACGAAGTGACCTTCGCCGACCTGCAAGCCCTGATCGCCAAGGTGCTGGCCTTTATCGACACCCTCAAGGCCGAGCAAATCGACGGCAAGGAAGGCATCGAAATCGTCACCCGTCCAGGCACCCCGAAAGAAAAGCGCTTCAGCGGCCAAACCTACCTGCTGACCTACGGCCTGCCGCAGTTCTTCTTCCACGTCACCACCGCGTATGCTCTGCTGCGTCACAACGGCGTGGAAGTGGGCAAGCGCGACTACATGGGCGCTTTCTAAGCTCAAGCGTCAAAAAAGCCCGGTGTCGTTCCACGTTGAACGGCACCGGGTTTTTTTATGGGTGGCGGTTATGAATTCCCTGACCTTGTCGGAAAAGGTTACAGAAGGGCGGTGAACCAAGTCTTTCTGCCGCGGCACTCACCAGGCGATGAGGCATGTGCCTCCCCCCAATCCCCGTGAGTGTATGAGAGGCTTTAGATGATCACGACGCCCCACCTGTCAGCTGCTGTATCGCGTTTTTCTTCGTCGCACACGTCCTCGCCTGTGCTGGATAGTCAGGGCGCCTCTTCGGTTTTGCCCGGCCCGAACACCCGTGTCCGGCGAGAGGCATCGGGCGAGGCAACGGCGGTGGGCCAAACCCCGCCCTCGGAAGCAAATGAAGGAAGCACTGAACAGGCGCAGAGCGCCGATAAACGCGATGCGGGCAATCGACGCGACCTTGAGAAGTTCGTGCATGGGTTGCTGAACGTGTACGTGAAGGGCGACAAGTATCTGGATGAACAGGCGGCTTTGCATGCTTACCGATATCCGGGGGGCCGGCCTTACGACCGCGCCCAAGGGTTCACCAATTATTTGCGCAGTCAATGGATCCAACTGGACCCTGATTCCGGCTTTCAACTCAATAATGAGTCAAAGGCCGGGCAGCGCGTGAATCTTTTAGATTTCATTGATGGCCTTGGCTGGGAGCGACCGACCACGATGGCCGAGGTGCGGAATATGAGCGGGGCCGTGTTCCGCCTTTATCGGTCCTCGCCGTTGCCATCCGGCGATCTGGGCGGTGGGTTGTCCTGGCCGATTCCCCTTGATCAATCCACCCAAAAAGCGATTCACGAGGCTTCCAGCTCCGACGTGTATCGTTCGCTCCAGCACGGTGACCTGCCGGCGACGAATAACGGAGCGGTGCTGATGCTTCAACGCCATCAATGGTCAGATGCCGAGCTGAAGGATCCGCGCACCGCCCTGCTGAACATGATCAATGCACCGGCCGCACGAACGGTAGGTGAGCAGCTGCGGGCGCGGTTCAACGGGGCCGGCAGTCCTCAGGATTGGCTGCTTTCAATGCTTCAGGTGGGGGCCAATGGCCATTCGGTGATGCATCCAAACGAAAAAAACAAGCTGGCCGGCTATGATCTGTCCCAGCGCGATAATTGGGGTAAACCCTTGTCGTCGGTGGTGAAAGGGCTGACTGACCATCTGGCGCAGACCTACGGCCGAAACGCGCCAGTCGTAGCGTATTTGTTACTGTCACACCACGCGCCAGAGCTGCTGGTCAAAGACGTTCCAGCTTCTATCACCTATGGTTCGCCGGGATGGGTTGGCCTCAAAGCCATCGTCGCCAAGGCCAACTTCCACACGCCTGGCTCGGCAGCAGGGCAGACCTATGAGGCGTTGGTCAAGAACGACCTTGAGCCTGTTAGCAGCGCCGAAAGAGACGTGGAAGCCTTGGCGGGGCGGGAGGCGTTGATCCACTGGGCCGTAGCGGACGGTGCAATTGCAAAGCGCGATGACAACAATTACACGGACGACGAAATTGAGAGGGCGCGCACGCTCTCCAGCGAACGCTTGGAGACCCTGAAAAAAGCTTCCGACGCGCAACGTGAGCCATTAGTGCCCCGTAAGGAAAAAGCGCTGCAGATCCTCAAGGAGCATTTGTCGGGGAAATTCCCTAATGTCGATTTTGAAGCCAAGGTGCTGATGCCCACCGAGGCTCATCAGTATTTGCGGGGGCCTTATTCGATTCTGGATATTTATCTCGAACCGCAATTGCATACCCGCTGGTACTCCACTGACCCTGCAGTGCCCTTTGCTGACATGTTCGAAACGTTCCGGCGCATTCCGCCCATCGACAACTATGAAAAGGAAGTCTCCGACTACTACGACGCGCTCCAGGAGGCCATGGGTGTCACGGTCAAACACTTGATGTCCCAACTGCCTGTGCAGGACAGAGAAGCCCTGGAGTATGGCGAGCTGAGCGTTTATGCCGAAGAAAAAACCACCTCGAGTCGTGAGAGTTGGGGAAAGTATCGGGGGCCTGAAAAAAGGGTGAGTGAGCAGCCCGCTGATAGCCGTTCGTTATTGTTCGTCACGAAGTATGGGGCAACCAAAACGGTCTATGAGGTCAACCCCCAGCAGGGTTATATCCGCAAGCGCACTGATTTGACGGGCGACCTGAAACCAGGTCTGAAGGGTGAATGGTCCGGTCCCTTGACTGAGCGAGCCAATCCTGGCGTCAGGCGAATCTACAGCCGCCCGTCGATTCGCGAAGTGGTGGCAGATGGAGAAGAGGCACAGCAGAAACGACGTGCACGGGAAAAGGCCCCGGGGCCTGTGCAAACCTTCACGTCTGACCGGACTCAGTACATCACCGATACCGTGCTGAGCAATATCTTCAAGCCCGGAGAGCGAGAAGTGCTAGTCCAGAAAGCCAGAGGCATCACCACATTCGATACCGAAGTGACGGTGTTTGAAGAGATACAGGCGGTGACCCGGACCCTGGTGCCTTTTGCGTCCGCTATCGATAGGTTTCAAAAGGGAAAGGTAGGCGAGGGGCTTGGTTTTCTGGCATTTGACGTGTTGGGGTTTGCGGTGGGAGGCATTTTCGCAGGGGCTAAAATCGCGAGGTTGGGCCCCGGGCTCTCAGGCCGGGCTGGCGGCATCCTGACACGGGGCGCGATCAGCGCGGCCAACCCGTTTGCCGGAGGAAAAGCCATCGTCTCCAGAGGGCTGCCTTGGTGGCAGTCGGCATGGGGCAAAGGGACCTCCACCTGGCGCATCATTGCGGCGAATCGCGGTGTGGACCGGGCTCATCAGGATAAAAAAGATGGCGTCACCGTCGGCACTTATACAAATACTCTCGGCGACTCAATACGTATCACGGCTCAGTTGGATGAAATAACCGGGAAATGGTACGGCTATGATCGGACAACCCGTTCGCGTTTTGGCGTACCGCTTGAAGGCTTCAGTCCTGATAGCACCAGTGCTTGATGCTTTCGCCCCGGGACAGCCCTTGAACAGGCCGTCCCGGGGGATCGGTTATCTTTGTTTGCCCAGGCACGCCGCCGCAGTGAACAGCACATCGGTGGACGAATTGAGCGCGGTTTCCGCCGAATCCTGCAGTACACCGATGATGAAACCTACGGCGACCACCTGCATGGCGATCTCACTCGGGATGCCGAACAGGCTGCACGCCAGGGGAATCAGCAACAACGAACCGCCGGCCACGCCCGAGGCGCCGCAGGCACAAATGGCCGCGACCACGCTGAGTAACACGGCGGTCGGCAGGTCGACACTGATGCCCAGTGTGTGCACGGCGGCCAGGGTCAGCACGGTGATGGTGATCGCGGCGCCGGCCATGTTGATGGTGGCGCCCAGCGGGATCGACACCGAATAGGTGTCCTCATGCAGGCCGAGGCGCTCGCTCAATGCAAGGTTGACTGGAATGTTCGCCGCCGAGCTGCGGGTGAAGAACGCAGTGATGCCGCTTTCGCGCAGGCACAGCAGTACCAGCGGGTACGGGTTGCGGCGCAGTTTCCAGAACACAATGGCCGGGTTGATCACCAGCGCGACGAACAGCATGCAGCCGATCAGCACCACCAGCAGATGGGCGTAGCCGAGCAGGGCGCTGAACCCGGAGGTAGCCAAGGTGGAGGCCACCAGGCCGAAAATGCCCAGCGGCGCAAAGCGAATCACCACGCGCACAATCAAGGTCACGCCGTTGGACAGGTCATCGAGCACAGTGCGGGTAGTTTCGCCGGCATGCCGGATCGCGATGCCCATGCCAATGGCCCAAGCCAGGATGCCGATGAAATTGGCATTCATCAGCGCGCTTACCGGATTGTCCACCACGCTCAGCAACAGGCTTTGCAAAACTTCGCCGATGCCGCCGGGCGCGCTCACTGTGGCGTCATGGGTGGCCAACACCAGTGTTGACGGGAACCACATGCTGGCGACCACCGCGACCACGGCGGCGGCGAACGTGCCGAGCAAATACAGGAACAGGATTGGGCGAATATGGGTTTCCTGGCCGTGCTTATGGTTGGCGATCGACGCCATTACCAGCACAAACACCAGAATCGGCGCCACGGCCTTGAGCGCGGTGACGAACACCTTGCCGATAAACCCGGTGGCTTTGGCTGCTTCGGGCAGTAGCAATGCCAGGAGAATCCCGGCGATCAAGCCGATGACGATTTGCGTGACCAGGCTGACGCGGGTCAGGCGTTTAAGGAGCGAAGGGGCAGCAGTCATAAAGAGGTTGTCTCTAGTTTTTTTAATGTGCGCAGCCCCATGAGCAGAAGGGGCTGTAGGAAGCAGGGCGCGAAGTCTAGCATGCTGTGGTGCGTGCTCCGGCGGCTGCGGCATCGCGTCACCCGCTTTGGCCAAAGCCGGACATACTCTGTTAAGCTTCTGGCCTCTCACCTTTCCTATCCGTCAGCGGGCCCTTCGGGCTGTCGTTGATGTCGTTGTTTCTGGAGTTTTCATGCTGTTTCCCATCCTGCTGCTGTCGGCCGCCGGTTTTACCGTGCTGACCACGGAATTCATCATTGTCGGGCTGCTGCCATCGATTGCCCGCGACCTGAATGTCAGCGTGTCCCAAGCCGGGCTGTTGGTGACCTTGTTTGCGTTTACCGTGGCGGCGTTCGGGCCGTTTCTGACGGCCTATTGCGCGCGTTTCCCACGCAAGCGTCTGTTTATCAGCATTCTGATTCTGTTCGGCGCGGCCAACGCCGTGGCCGCGCTGGCGCCGAATATCTGGGTGATGGCGTTGGCACGACTGATCCCGGCCCTGGGCTTGCCGGTGTTCTGGGCCTTGGCAAGCGAGACGGCGGTGGACATCGTCGGCCCGGACTATGCCGGGCGCGCCATTGAGAAGATCGGTTTCGGCATCGTCTGCGCCACGGTGTTCGGCATCCCAGTGGGCACGTTGATTTCCGATGCGTTCGGCTGGCGCACGGCGTTCGCCATTCTGGCGGTGGTGGCCCTGGCCAAGGCCTTGCTGTTGTTCATCTACCTGCCGGTAACCCGGCCGAAGAACGATCAAGTGAGTCTGCGCTCGCAGTTCAAGATCCTGCGCAACCCCTTGATGCAGGGCCATATCCTGCTGTCGATCCTGGTATTCAGCGGTATGTTCACTGCCTATACCTACCTGGCGGACATCCTTGAACGCCTGGCCGGCTTCGATGGCACGTTAGTGGGCTGGTGTCTGATGGGCTTTGGCGCGGTGGGCTTGCTTGGCAATGCCTTGGGCGGCCGTGCGGTGGATCGCCATCCGTTGATCGCATCCATGGTGTTCTGCGGGTTTATGATCGCGGGCATGGTCGCGCTGGTGCCGGCCATTCATTCCACCATCGGCCTGGCGGCGGCGATGGCGGTGTGGGGTGTGACCCAGGCGGCGCTGTTCCTGGTCAGCCATGTGCGGCTGATGAAGGCCGCGCCCCATGCGCCGGCGTTCGCCGCGTCGCTGAACATTGCCGGGGCCAACCTGGGCATCGGCTTGGGGGCGATGGTCGGTGGTCATGTGATCGATACCTTCGGCCTCGGCAGCCTGGGGTTCGCGGCGTCTGGGTTTATCCTGGTGTCGATCCTGCTGGCGCTGTGGCTGATGACCGCCAGGCAGCCGGTGGCGTCCAACGCCTGAGCGGTCAGGGCAGGGCAGTGAACAATTCGCGCCGCGCGCCTTCGGTAATCGCCACGATGCCCGGGTGCTTGACCTTGCGCTCCACCGAGATCGCATAGAACGACTCGGTGACCGCGTCGGTCTGGCCGATCAGCGCCACACCGTACTGGCGCACCACCTCGTCGGCAATCACGCTGGGGGCGATGAAAATCCCGCTGCCGGATTGGCCAAACGCCTGCATCAAGGCGCTGTCGTCGAACTCGCCGATGATCTTCGGCTGGATCTGCTGCTCGGCGAACCAGCGCTGCAAGCGGCTACGCACTACGGTTTCCGCGCCTGGAATCAGCAGCGGCGCGCCGTGCAGGCACTGTGGGAATGGGCCGGTATGGCGGTCGGCCAATGCCTGGGTGGCGAAAAAACTGATGCCGCACTCTCCCAGTTTCTGGCTGTAGCCTTTGATATCCAGGTGCGTGGGCATGGGGCTGTCGGAAATCACCAGGTCCAAGCGCTGGATCGCCAGATCCGCCAGCAGGCGTTCGAGTTTGTCCTCGCGGCAGGTAATACGCAGCGGCTCGCTCAATTCCATGGTCGGCGCGATCAGCCGGTAAACGATGGATTTGGGCACCACATCCGCCACCCCGACCCGAAACACAATCTGCTGTTCCTTGGGCTGCGCGCGCAGCATGGCTTCCAACTCATTGCCGGTCTGGAACATCTGTTCGGCGTAGGGTAGCGCCTGCCGCCCGGCTTCGGTCAGCTCCAGTTGGCGCCCGACCCGCTGAAACAACGCGATGCCGAACGTCTGTTCAAGCAGGCTGAGTTGCCCGCTGATGGTCTGGGGCGTGAGGTTCAATTGCTCGCACGCACGCACGATGCTGCCGGTTTTGGCCACGACCCAGAAGTAATGCAGTTGTCGATAATTGAGCATGAGAGTGGTTACTTCGTAAAAATCGAAGTATACGCGGGAAAAATACGAATTTTGCTGAAGTGTTGCTCTGCATAGAATGCGTCGCTATCGCGGGGCCACTATTGGGGCCCAAGTGTTCTAACGAGGGATACAGCATGAAACTCAATTCTTTCGGCGCGGCCTCGTTGCTTGCGCTTTCATTGGTGATGATCAGCGGTTGCGATCAGGTCGAAAAAAGTGCGCAGCAGGTGATTGGCAAGGCCTCGGAATCGGCCAAGCAGGCAATCGACGATACCCAGGAAGCCGCCGAGCAAGCCCTGAGTGAAGCCACGCAAGGCCTGATCAACCCGCAGAAGAAAGACGATCAGGCGGATAAAACCGACGAATCGAATAGCCAAGAAACCTAATTCTCCAGCACACCACCAGGACTGACCTATGGATTACCTTGTACAACTGGCCGCCAGCCCCACCGCGTGGATCGCCCTGGCGACCTTGATCGTGATGGAAATCGTGCTGGGCATCGATAACCTGATCTTTATCTCGATCCTCACCAACAAATTGCCGGAGAAGCACCGGGCCAAGGCGCGGCGCATCGGTATCAGCATGGCCCTGGTCCTGCGCCTGGGCTTGTTGAGCACCATCGCCTTTATCGTGCAGCTCACTGCGCCGGTGTTCGAGGTGTTCGGGCAGGCGTTTTCGTGGAAGGACATGATCCTGATCGCTGGTGGCCTGTTCCTGGTGTGGAAGGCTACCACCGAGATCCATCACAGCATGGACCCGGAGCCCGAAGAGAAAGAAAGCACCAGCAACGCCGTGACCATCGGTTTTGCGGCGGCCATCGGGCAGATCCTGTTGCTGGACCTGGTGTTTTCCATCGACAGCATCATCACGGCGGTGGGCATGACCGAACACTTGCCGATCATGATCATTGCCGTGGTGACCTCGGTGATCGTGATGCTGGTCGCGGCCGAACCGCTGGCCAAGTTCATCAACGACAACCCGACGGTGGTGATGCTGGCCCTGGGCTTCCTGATCATGATCGGCATGACTTTGATCGCCGAAGGCTTTGGCGCCCATGTGCCTAAAGGCTATGTGTACGCAGCCATGGCGTTCTCGGCGGCCATTGAGTGCCTGAATATCGCCCGGCGCAACCGCCATAAGCGTTTGCTCGCTGCGCGTCAGTAAACCCTGAAACAAACAGGCCGGCTGTGCTCATAAGAGCCCAGCCGGCCTTTTGCTGTCTGGTAGAATCCGCGCACTTGATAGTTTGAGGTCCAGCATGAACGAGCCGATTCGCCTTACCCAATACAGCCACGGCGCGGGTTGTGGCTGCAAGATTTCACCCCAGGTCCTGGAAGTGATCCTCGCCGGCAGCGGTGCGCAGAACCTCGACCCCAACCTGTGGGTGGGCAATGCTTCGCGGGACGACGCGGCGGTGTACGCCATCGACGACGAGCGCGGTGTGGTCTCCACCACCGACTTTTTCATGCCGATCGTCGACGATCCCTTCGATTTCGGTCGAATTGCCGCCACAAACGCCATCAGTGATATCTACGCCATGGGTGGCGATCCATTGATGGCCATTGCGATCCTGGGCTGGCCGGTGAATGTGCTGGCCCCGGAAGTGGCCCGCGAGGTCATCCGTGGTGGTCGCTCGGTCTGCGATGCGGCCGGTATCCCCCTGGCGGGCGGGCACTCCATCGACGCGCCGGAGCCGATTTTTGGCCTGGCGGTCACCGGCATCGTGCAAAAGCGCCATATGAAGCGCAACGACACCGCTACCGCCGGCTGCAGGCTCTACCTGACCAAGCCCCTGGGCATCGGCATCCTCACCACGGCCGAGAAGAAGGGCAAGTTGCGCGAGGCCGATATCGGCCTGGCTCGCGACTGGATGTGCACCCTCAACAAGCCCGGGAGCCGCTTCGGTAAACTGGCCGGCGTCACCGCCATGACCGATGTCACCGGTTTCGGCCTGTTGGGGCATCTGGTGGAAATGGCGGATGGCAGCGGCCTGACCGCACGCATCGAGTACGCTAATGTCCCACGCCTGCCGGGGATCGAGGACTACCTAGACCAGGGCTGTATGCCCGGCGGCACCCTGCGCAACTTCGACAGCTACGCCAGCAAGCTCGGGCGTTTGCAGGAACTGCACAAGCGCGTGCTGTGCGACCCGCAGACCAGTGGCGGCCTGCTGATCGCGGTCACCCCCGAAGGCGACGCCGATTTCCACGCTGTGGCCGCCGAACTGGGCCTGAACCTGGCGCCTATCGGTGAACTGGTCGAGCGACAGACCCACGCGGTAGAGGTGGTTTGATGGCAACTGACATCACCGACTATCGCAGCATTTTCCTTAACGACCGGCCGATGATGGATACCCGCGCGCCGGTGGAGTTCGTCAAAGGCGCCTTTCCGGGCGTGGTCAACCTGCCGCTGATGACCGATGACGAACGCCAGCGCGTCGGCACCTGCTACAAGGAGCAAGGCCAGCAAGCCGCCATTGTCCTGGGGCATGAACTGGTATCCGGCGCGATCAAGGCCGAGCGCATCGAACGCTGGGCGCAGTTCGCTCAGGCTCATCCTGATGGCTATCTGTACTGCTTTCGTGGCGGGCTGCGCTCGCAGATTGTGCAGCAGTGGCTCAAGACAGAGGCCGGTATCGACTACCCGCGCGTCGGCGGGGGTTACAAAGCCATGCGTACGTTTTTGCTTGAAACCATGGAGCAAGCCACCCAGCAGTGTGATTTTGTGTTGCTCGGCGGCATGACCGGCACCGGCAAGACCGAAGTCCTCGGCCACTTGCGCAACGCCCTGGACCTGGAAGGCCACGCCAACCACCGCGGTTCCAGCTTCGGCAAACGGGCCACGGCGCAACCGTCCAACATCGACTTCGAGAATCGCCTGGCCGTGGACCTGCTGAAAAAACGCGCGGCCGGCATCGAGGAGTTCGTGGTGGAGGACGAAAGCCGCATGATAGGCAGTTGCGCGCTGCCGTTGCCGTTGCACAAAGGCATGCAAACGTATCCGATGGTGTGGCTGGAAGACAGCCTGCAAGGGCGCGTCGAACGTATCCTGCGCGATTACGTGGTTGACCTGTGTGCCGAGTTCATTGCCACGTTTGGCGAACAGGGCCAGACGCTGTTCGGCGAGCGGCTGACCCAGAGCCTGGCCAATATCCACAAGCGCCTCGGGGGCGAACGGTTCCAACGCTTGCAGGCGATTCTGCAGGACGCCCTGGCCGAACAGGCGCGCAGCGGCGCCGTGGACCTGCACCGTGGCTGGATCGAAGGCCTGCTGCGCGAGTACTACGACCCGATGTACGCCTTCCAGCGCGAAAGCAAAGGCGCCCGCATCGAATTCGCGGGCGAGCAGGGGGCAGTGGTGGAATATTTGCGCGAGCGCAGTACGCGGCGCGAGTGAGGGGGATACCGGGGCCTATCGCGCCGCGTTACCTGTGGCAGGGGGCTTGCCCTAATGCCAGTCTGTTAAGGCTCAGTTGACCCAGCCCAGGCGATAGCTATCAAAGGTGGGAGGGGGCTTGCCCCCGATAGCGCCCTCAGCCCCCCCCACCGCATGTTTAAAGCACCACCACCGCAATCAACCCGCACACCACGCCCATCAGCATGGTCAGTCCGGCCACCGTTACCAGCACCCGCGCGTCGAAATCCTTGCGCAGCATCAGCAGGGACGGCAGGCTCACGCTCGGCAACGTCATCAGCAAGGCCACGGCCGGGCCGGTGCCCATGCCCAGGGTCATCATGGTTTGTACGATAGGGATCTCGGCCGCCGTAGGAATTACGAACAATGTGCCGACGATCGCCAGCGGTACGAGCCACACCAGGCTGTTGGCCATGGCTCCGTCTACGTGAGGGAACAGCCACACCCGCGCGGCACCGAGGATCAGCACGGCCAGGATGTACACCGGAATGGTGCTCCAGAACAGCTGCCACAACGTCCGCATCCAGCGGCTGAAAAAGGGTTGGGCTTCGACCTGGCTCACATCGGCCACCGCTTCCAGCGCGGCTTCCGGCACCTGATCGGGGCGTGCGATGCGCTGCGCCACCAACGACACCCCCACCACCAGCACAATGCCCGCCACCAGACGCAGCGCGGTAAACCCCCAGCCCAGCACAAAGCCCATGAACACCAGCGTCGCCGGATTCAGTACCGGGTTGGCGATCCAGAATGCCAGCGCCGCGCCCACCGACACCTGTTGCCGACGCATGCTCGCCGCCACCGGCGCCGCGCAGCAGCTGCACATCATCCCCGGCAAGGCAAACAGCCCGCCGCGTACTGTCGAGCCCAGCCCGGCCCGGCCGAACAGGCGCAGCAGCCAGTCGCGCGGGATCAGCACTTGCAGCAGCGAACCGAGGATTACCGCCAGGACTGCGGCTTTCCAGATCGCCAGGAAATACACCTGGGCATAGGCCAACGCCGCCGCCAAGGGCGAGCTTTGCTGATCATTGAGAATCGAGGCGCCGATGCTGTGGTTGTCAGCAGCCACAAACGCCTTGAAGTAGTAGGGCGACCACTTGACGTAGTAGAGGCCGACACAGGCCACCAGCAGGAACAGCGCCGGTTTCCACCAGAACGACCAGCCCCGGACGGGCTGGGTGGAGAGAAGGTTGGACATGGGGATGATCCGCAGATGAGTCGATAGCCGCGCATCATACGCTGTCAACTGTCGGCGCTCACCTGTGTCGGCTCTGGGCAGTTCTGTTCGCCGTCGTTCAGGCCCTGTTTGTAGTTGCGGCTCAGCAACGAGGCCTTGCCGTTGTGCCAGGTCAGCGTCAATACGTAAAGGGTGTCGTAGTCGCTGCCGGACCAGTCGTCGGTGATGGTGTGCTTCTCGCCCGACGCCTCACTCGCCACCTTGTTGATCAACTCCGGCAGATAGCCATGGGACCAGGCGGTGTAGATGGTGGCGTTGTGGTATTTGTCTTCGACCAACTCATCGGCCAGGTCGCTGGTGTCATTGGCCGAGAAATTGATGTTGACCGGCAGGCCCAGCTTGATGGCGCTGGGGCTGATGGTCATCAGTGGGCGAATGTAGCTGTAGGAATTATCCAGCTCGCCTTCCTCGACATTGCGCGTCGGGTTAGCGGCGAACACAAAATCCGCCGGGCCGAATTTTTCCGGCAACACCGTGGCCAGGTTCATCGCGCGGTTCAGGCCCTGGCAATTGAGTTGGCCCAGGCCGCCGGCGGGTTTTTCGCCGTGGCGCAGGAATACCAAGGTCTGCACGCCGTCCACCGGCTGAGCGCGGCTTTCCGGCGCGTCAAGGAGGGCCGCTGTGGCACCGCCGACCAGCAGCAGCGGTAACATGATGTAGGAATAGCGTTTGAGTCGTTGCACAAGGCGCAGAGGCTTGATCGTCATTTTAGGTTCGAGTCTTCATGCGTCGCGTTAAGGCGGACACGCCTGGCCCCAGTGACGCACGTGCGTCCCGAGGTGTTCCTTGTCTATCTAGCCAGGTGCCTCCCTTCACCCTATGAGCGCCTTTAAGAGTGCGGCGGGGCGTATTGGTTCGCCCGGACGGGATAATAGCCAGGCGATGTTGCGCATTGATGACCCATGCACGACAGCGCGGGGATGACTATCATGAGGGCTTTCTGCCTCAGGGACTGTCCCGATGAACGCACTTGCCGCATTCCCGATCAACAGCAAATGGCCCGCACAGCACCCCGAACGCTTGCAACTGTATTCGCTGCCTACGCCCAACGGCGTCAAAGTCTCGATCATGCTCGAAGAACTGGGCCTGCCGTATGAGGCGCACAAGGTCAATTTCGAAACTCAGGACCAATTGTCCCCCGAGTTCCTGTCTCTGAACCCCAACAACAAGATCCCCGCGATCATCGATCCCAACGGCCCGGGCGGTCAGCCGCTGGCGTTGTTCGAGTCGGGGGCGATCCTGATTTACCTGGCGGAAAAAACCAGCCAGTTGCTCTCCGAAGACCCGGCCACCCGTTACGAGACAATCCAATGGCTGATGTTCCAGATGGGCGGCATCGGCCCGATGTTCGGCCAGCTGGGGTTCTTCAACAAATTTGCCGGTAAGAACTACGAAGACAAACGTCCCCGCGATCGCTATGCCGCCGAGTCGCGGCGGTTGCTGCAGGTGCTGGAAAAACGCCTGCTGGGCCGCACTTGGCTTATGGGCGATGACTACAGCATCGCCGACATCGCCACCTTCCCTTGGATCCGTAACTTGATCGGCTTTTATGAGTCCGGCGATCTGGTAGGCATTGCCGATTTCCCTAACGTCCTGCGCGCGCTCGACGGTTTTGTCGCACGCCCGGCCGTGATCCGTGGCCTGAATATTCCGAGTTGATCCATGCCGACTTTCGATTTCAAACAACTGGATGTATTCAGCAGCGTATCGCTCAAGGGCAACCCGCTGGCCGTCGTCCTCGGTGCAGACAGCCTCAGCGACCAACAGATGGCCGACTTCGCCAAGTGGACGAACCTCAGTGAAACCACGTTTTTGCTGACTCCGCGCGACCCTCGTGCCGACTACCGAGTAAGGATCTTTACCACGTTGCAGGAGTTGCCGTTCGCCGGCCACCCGACGCTGGGTACTTGCCACGCATGGCTCCAGGCCAGCGGCGTACCCAAAGGCGAGGAGATTATCCAGGAGTGCGAAATCGGCCTGGTGCGTATCCGTCGCCAAGGCGCCGAGTTGGCGTTTATTGCGCCGCCGTTGTTACGCTCCGGTGCCGTCGACGCGCCGCTGCTTGAGCGTGTACGCCTGGGGTTGGGGCTGCCGCCGGACAGCATCCTGCGCAGTCAGTGGGTCGACAATGGTGCAGGGTGGCTTGCGCTCATGTTGGCTGATCGTGACCAGGTCCTGGCGTTGCAGCCGGACTATTCACAGCTATTAGGGTTGGCCGTCGGCGTGATCGCCCCGTGCAACCCGGTACGCGACGACGTGGACACGCAGTTTGAGGTGCGTGCTTTTGTCGCAGGCGATGGCGCCCAGGAAGACCCGGCCACCGGCAGCCTGAATGCGGGCGTCGCGCAATGGCTGCTCAGCGAAGGGCTTGCGCCGCCATGCTACGTGGTCAGTCAGGGCACGGCCATAGGGCGTGCGGGGCGTATTCGCGTTGAACGTCAAGGCGATGAAATCTGGGTCGGTGGCGCTGTCGCCGTGTGCATCGAAGGGCGTCTACAGCTCTAGATCAATACATTATTGCGCCCCTGGCAATACACTGTTGGCCCCTCGGCGTTTGTGCTGCCGGGGCCAAGGGGCATAAGCTTTCGCCCCAAAGATTTCTGCCATTTTTTCAGGAAAGCCATGACCAGCCAGTTCCCCCAAGCCCGTCCACGCCGCCTGCGCCGCTCCCCGGAGCTGCGTGGTCTGTTCCAGGAAACCGAGTTCACCCTCAACGACCTGGTGCTGCCGATTTTTGTCGAGGAAGAAATCGACGACTTCGTGCCGATTACCAGCATGCCGGGCGTGCGACGCATCCCTGAGAAAAAACTGGCCGGCGAGATCGATC
This sequence comes from Pseudomonas sp. MD330_10, assembly GCF_042610415.1. Classification (NCBI taxonomy): domain Bacteria; kingdom Pseudomonadati; phylum Pseudomonadota; class Gammaproteobacteria; order Pseudomonadales; family Pseudomonadaceae; genus Pseudomonas; species Pseudomonas sp. MD330_10. The sequence continues at coordinate 2,308 of NZ_JBHGZU010000020.1, read as the reverse complement.
GGTTTGCCCGTGCCGGCATCAAGTCGGTGATGACCTTCGGTGTGTCCCACCATCTGGACGCCAATGGCAGCGACACCTGGAAAGAACGCGGCCTGGTCTCGCGCATGTCCTCGATCATCAAGGACGCCGTGCCGGAGATGGTGGTGATGTCCGACACCTGCTTCTGCGAATACACCGACCACGGCCACTGCGGCGTGATGCACGGCGCCCACGTCGACAACGACGCGACCCTGGTCAACCTCGGCAAACAAGCCGTGGCCGCCGCCCGCGCCGGTGCTGATGTTATTGCACCGTCGGCGGCCATGGACGGCCAGGTCCAGGCCATCCGCCGCGCCCTCGACGACGCAGGCTTCACTCATATCCCGATCATGGCGTACTCCACCAAATTCGACTCGGCCCTCTACGGCCCATTCCGCGAAGCCGGCGGCAGCGCGCTCAAGGGCGACCGCAAAAGCTACCAAATGAACCCCATGAACCGCCGCGAAGCCGTGCGCGAATCCCTGCTCGACGAACAGGAAGGCGCCGACGCGCTGATGGTCAAACCGGCCGGCGCCTACCTCGACATCATCCGCGACATCCGCGAAGCCTCGCGCCTGCCGGTGGCGGCGTATCAGGTGAGCGGTGAATACGCGATGATCAAGTTTGGGGCGCAGGCGGGGGCGATTGATGAGGATCGAGTAGTGCGCGAGACGCTGGGGTCAATCAAGCGTGCGGGGGCGGATTTGATCTTCACGTACTTTGCGATGGATTTGGCGTTGGCGGGGATCTGAAGACAACGCGAGACCGTTGTGGTGAGCAGGCTTGCCCTGCGTTGGGCTGCGTAGCAGCCCATGACTTGCAAATAGAAGACTAATTTATTTGACGGTAAATAATATTCCCATAATTAATAAATCTTTCCATTGAATGCGCTATTTTTTAGGGTTGCCGTTACTTAATGCTGATGCAACATGTTTTAACCATGTTCTGCCATCGTTCCATTCGTTGAGGTAATAGTAGTAGCAACCCATCTCGGAGAATAGAAAGTCTTCAAGTTCTTTCTCGGTTTTCTCAGTGGAAATTAATCTGTCCAGTTCTCGTTGCACTATCGTCTTTGTCTCTTCAGAGGAGTCAGAGATAAAGTAATTAATCACGCCATCTGCGCTTTTGTGATCATCCACCCAATCTTGATTGAAATATCCAGCGAGAAATTGCTGTAACTCAGGGTAGTCTTGGTTCATGGGTTTGGAAAGCCTGTGTGTATGCGGTAGCCATTGGGCATGTTTTTGTCTCTTCGAATGATTAAGTAAATTTCTTTTCCTGGAACTGGTGTTGTAGTTTTCTTTTTAATACTGGTGCCTATTGGTTCTTTGGGCTTTTGGATGATCACCAACTGGTTGTTGCTTCCTTTGAGAAAGTTATTAGTTTTAGTTTTGTTTTCGTTGATTGCACTTGATATAGCGAGCTCTGCTGAGGTCCGGTCGTGAAAGGTAGAGGCCGCAGGGATGTTTGGTTACTGCTTCAAACGGTCAAGCAACTATTTGTTAGTTCTCCCAACGTGCTTTTCCATCAGATGTCCTCCTGCCGCTTCGTGTGCGGCTAAACCTCCTCCTGGCACTATTACGCTATACGGCCCCTCAGGGCAGTTCGTTTTTTTACAGCTCAGCCCCAGCGGATCTACCCACCCCGTAGGGTTAGGCACATACCGATACCCATTGATCCCACCCGCCAACTTCACCGGGTCCGGCGTCAGGTAGCGACCAATATCCGGATTGTAGTAGCGATGGCGGTTGTAGTGCAGGCCACTTTCTTCGTCGAAGTATTGGCCCTGGAAGCGCAGTGGGTTGTCGAGTTTGCCTACGTCGAGCCGGGCGATTTCGCCGTAGGCGCGGTAGTGCGCGGACCAGACGATTTCGCCATCCGGGGCTGTGAGTTCTTGCGGCGTGCTGAGGTGGTCGAGTTGGTAGTGGTAGGGCTGTGTTTCTTTTGGACCGAAGCCTTCTAAAAGCGCCAGCGGCCGGAAGCTGTCGGGTTCGTAGAGGTAACTGCGGTGGCGTCCCGCTTGGTGTTCGGCGATAAGTGTGTCGCCTTGCCAGAAAAATTCGGTGGTGAGGCCATCGACGGTTTTGCTGATACGTCGGCCAAACGGGTCATAGCGGTAGCTGGCGGTTTGGCCGTTAGGCCGGGTGATTTCGATCAGCCGGTGCTGGCTGTCATAACGGTATTCGGTGACGAGTTGCTGGCCTTTGCCACGGCGTTCCTGGGTCAGGTTGCCGAAGGCGTCGTAGGTGTAGTGGCGGTCGCCCTGGATCAGCAGGCGGTTGCCGGCGAC
>NZ_JBHGZU010000206.1:0-228 GCF_042610415.1 Pseudomonas sp. MD330_10 | reverse complement strand
CGTTGGCACTGACAAACAACTGCCGGAACTGCTTGTGACGTGCGCCGTCACAGGAACTGCATTCCTCACGAATGACTTCTTGGACGACGGTGCCGTCCGCAGACACGTATGGGTAGACCTTGACTCGATCCCAGCTGTGCTCAACCTCTGGGGATGGTGCAGCTACTGCGATTCGAGCTGGCAACCGCCCGCCTTTAGGGCGTCGTCGGCCCGCGCTCCGTTGCTGAG
>NZ_JBHGZU010000205.1:0-228 GCF_042610415.1 Pseudomonas sp. MD330_10 | reverse complement strand
ACCCCAGAGCAGCTACAGCGGGTGCGGTTGGGCATGAGTGCGCGGCTGACCATCGTCACTTACAACAATGAACAGGCGATCGTGATTCCCAGCCAGGCGATTGAGCCGGACATGACGGTGGCGTACCGCGAGGCGATGGATAAACCGGTGCAACGGGTGAAGGTCACCACCGGCCAGTCGACGGCGCAAGGGGTTGAGGTGTTCGGCCTGAAACCCGGCCTTGTGAAA
>NZ_JBHGZU010000204.1:0-229 GCF_042610415.1 Pseudomonas sp. MD330_10 | reverse complement strand
CGCTCTGCTCGCCAGCGCCCACGACCTGCCACTGGCCGTCACGGCCGGCCACTTTTCGCCCTATGAGGGGTCGTATCAGAAAACGGAAAATAAAGCACTCTAAGAGTCGCTAACACCACTGACCAAGAGACCCGCATTAATCAGTTATTCTTCATACCCTCATGGCAAGACAACCAGTTAGCAAAGAACTGTGGCTGCAGATGCAGCCCCTGATCCCCACCTTAACTCC
>NZ_JBHGZU010000203.1:0-229 GCF_042610415.1 Pseudomonas sp. MD330_10 | reverse complement strand
AGGCTGCGGGCCAACGGTGCGCGAGAGCTCAGGTACTGGGTTTCGATTACGTCATCCAGGTCTTTGCGCGAGCCGTTGGAGGCTATTTTAGCCAGTACTGGCAAGACCATATCCAACGGCAGGCTATTGCGACGGGCCAACTCCTGAGGCAAGTCGCGTACGCTGTGCACATTGGCGCCAAGCACTATGTTAAGTGCGCGGGCCTGGCGGCGCACATAGGCGAAGTAGA
>NZ_JBHGZU010000202.1:0-229 GCF_042610415.1 Pseudomonas sp. MD330_10 | reverse complement strand
GGAGCCCTTGCCGGATGTGGCCCCGGATATAGTTGATATGGACGAAAAACGAGAGTCTGATTCCAAGTAAATAATTAGCACGCATTAATGCGAATAAGCCTGGAGGCTTCCTTGACTGCTTTTTAGAGCCCTTGTTATAAAGCGGCTCTTAAGTGTCTGTAGGGCATTCAGCACTGGTTTTTGCTTTCACCAAAATACTTAGAATCCTACTCAATAGATAGATAAGGGG
>NZ_JBHGZU010000201.1:0-229 GCF_042610415.1 Pseudomonas sp. MD330_10 | reverse complement strand
TGGCCAGACGTCTCATTGCCGTTGCAGATCGGCGCGCTGTTGGTGATGCAAGTGGCCGCGCAGAACAGCTGGCGTCGGCCGCGGCGCCTGGTGTGGCTCAGTCTGATTGCGTAGCTGGGGCAATGGTTGCTGCTGGTGAGCGAGGTGGAGCCGGTTAAAGTTCTGCAATTCGATACACGCCATGTTGTCGGCCAGCTCGAGGCTCTGCGTGCCGCGCGGCCGGGGCCGT
>NZ_JBHGZU010000200.1:0-229 GCF_042610415.1 Pseudomonas sp. MD330_10 | reverse complement strand
GCGAGCACTGGTAGCAATACTGGGGCTGTCGCCGCGTTCGCCGGGTGACTGACCATGGCCAGGGGCGTCCCAGGCGAAGTAGTCGAACTGAGGCAAGTCGAGTTCGTCGACCAAATGCGCGATACGCCCCGTATGCTCATGGCCGCGATGGAACAACACGATTGCCTTACGCGGATCGCCGCCCGCTGGGGCGGTGGCCGGCCTGTGCCGATAGAAAAGCTCGACGCCA
>NZ_JBHGZU010000199.1:0-229 GCF_042610415.1 Pseudomonas sp. MD330_10 | reverse complement strand
AAGCCCGAGCCAGCCGCCCTTTAATCTCAGACCTTGAAGAAGATCAAACTGTGGGCCGGAGCTTGCCCACGATAGCGGTGGTTCAGTTAAAAATACTCAGGCTGACACACAGCAATCGGGGGCAAGCCCCCTCCCACAGTGATCACCTTGAGCCGCTTGGGCCGGGTTACCCGACACGGCGCCCCACCCCGAGCCGGCAGCCCTTTAATCTCAGACCTAGAAGAAGAAC
>NZ_JBHGZU010000198.1:0-229 GCF_042610415.1 Pseudomonas sp. MD330_10 | reverse complement strand
CCCTGCAAAGCCATGCGAAGACAACGCCAAGCCTTGCCAAAAAACTGCGACGATTGATACCAAAATCACTTGGTGATGCTGTTGCGATACCAACGGTTTTTTTCGCTCGCTCAGTAATGCAAACGCCCCGACTGATCGGGGCGTTTGCATAATTGCGGGGTTTTCTGACGCATGCCTACAGTGCGCCGAATACTTTCTTCGCCAAACTGGTGGCAGCCGCCGCGGGATT
>NZ_JBHGZU010000197.1:0-230 GCF_042610415.1 Pseudomonas sp. MD330_10 | reverse complement strand
TCAGTGGCTGTTGGGCTGGCAGTCTGCTAACGGGGGCAAGCCCCACCCACTTTGTTTGTCGGTATTACTTGGAGAAAGAAATTGCGCCGCTTCAAAATTGGGGGAGGGGGCTTGCCCCCGATGACGGCGCGTCAGTGACAGAGGGGCAGTAAGATAGCACAAGTGGGCAATCCTCCACATACGATCTGGGGTTAGTTGGACAGGTAGCGCATGCCTACATCCAGCCCGCG
>NZ_JBHGZU010000019.1:0-97920 GCF_042610415.1 Pseudomonas sp. MD330_10 | reverse complement strand
GGCGCCTTGGGGTCCATGGGGGCCAGGACGAAGCTGGCGATGACCGGAATCAAGAGACAGCCCTGTCGAGCAGGGCCATAAAAGCGGAGTGCATCAGCGATCCCTCGCACTGAATGATCAGGCGAGAGACTTTGGAGGGATTATCAGAGCAAAGAAGTCGGCGTTATTCGCCGGCAGGGTGAGGACGTTTCGCCAAAAGCGCGGGCAAACCGTGGGGTTGCTGTAGGGATAGGATTACAGCTTGAACAGTCCTACAGCTTCAGTTGCCCAATCGCCTTGCTCAACTCCCCAGCCAAGGTGGCCAGGTCATTGCTGGTGGTGGCAGAGCCCACTGTCTGTTGCACGGTGTTTTCGGTTACGTCACGGATGCTGACCACCGCGCGGTTCATCTCTTCAGCAACGTGGCTCTGCTGCTCGGCCGCGACGGCGATCTGAGTGTTGCTCTCGCGCATCTGCGCCACGGCGTCGGTGATTTCGGCAAGGGCGCCGGCGGCGTCCTGGGCCTGCTGCACACAGTCGTCGGCCTTGAAGGAGCTTTCCTGCATAAAGTCCACCGCATCGCGGGTGCCGGCCTGCAAGGCCGAAACCATGCGGGTGATTTCGTCGGTGGAGCTTTGCACGCGTTTGGCCAGGTTGCGCACTTCGTCGGCGACCACGGCGAAACCGCGGCCCATTTCACCGGCGCGGGCGGCCTCAATGGCAGCGTTGAGGGCCAGCAGGTTGGTCTGTTCGGCGATGCTGTGGATCACGCTGACCACGCCGTTGATTTTCTGGCTGTCTTCGGCGAGTTTCTGGATCATTTCCGCGGTTTGCTGCACACCGGTAGACAGCCCGGCGATCGAGCGTTGCACACGGGTGACCACTTCGCGGCCGCTGCCGGCCAGGGTATCGGCGGTTTTGGACAGGTCGCGGGTAGCGCCGGCGTGCTGGGCAATGTGGTGCACGGTAGCGGTCATTTCATTGATCGCGGTGGCGGCCTGGTCGGTTTCGCTTTGCTGGCCGAGCATGCCGTGCTGCACATCGTTCATGCTGCTGGCCAGGCGCGCGGCACCTTCGTCGAGCAACCGGGCGGTGCTCGCCACGGTGTTGACCACCCGCTGGTAGCCGGCCTGCATGGCGTTGAACGCGCTGGCCATCTGGCCGACTTCATCTTTGCACGCCAATGGCACACGGGCCGACAGGTCGCCGGTTTTCTCCACATGCAGCATCACGTCCTTGAGGGTGTTGAGCTGGCTTAGCAGGAAGCGGATCAACAACTGCGAGGCGCACAGCATCGCCAGCATCAGGATCAACACCGCTGCGGCGTACTGGGTAAAGCGCTCGCTGAACACCTGGCTGAAGCTGGGGGCGTAGGCGAGTGCGGCGATTTGTTGGCCGTCCGCGCGGGCGGCAACTTGCGCCCCCGCCAGAACATTCTCACCGAACAACGGCATAGGATTGAGTTCGACCCAGCCGCTGGCGCTGTTCAGGGCTGACAGATCCTGGTCTGCCAGTTGTGGGACTTGGCCGCGCGGGAACGTCAGCCACATCTCGCCCTTGGGCAACGCCTTATCGGCCGGCCAGGCGCTGAGCAATTGCGCCTGGGCCTGCGCCGACGCGTAGGATTGCGCGGTGCGGGCCTGCTGTTCGAGGTGTACGGCGTACAGCACCAGCAGCAGGGTGGTGACAAAGGCGACCGCGTTAACGGCCCAGAATTTGTATTTCAGCGAGATATTGCTAAGCCAGGCACCCATGGAAGGTTTTCTCTGATAGCGAAAGCAGCATTGGCAAGGTGCCAGTATTGTGCCTTTATCATAAAAAACCCTTTTGACATGGGTCAATGCGCCGCATCAATCCAGATTGGGCAACTCAAAAAACCGACGGGCGCAGGCGGTGCTGTGTAAGGCCAGGTCCTCTACGCTTTCCTGGCGGTGCAGGGCGACTTCACGCAGCACTTCCACGAGATAGGCTGGTTCGTTGCGGCCATTTTTCGGTTTGGGGCGCAGCGTGCGTGGTAACAGATAAGGCGCGTCGCTCTCCAGCATCAGACGTCCTCGGGGGATTTCTCCGACGAGCGGGTGCAAATGGGTCCCACGGCGTTCGTCGCAGATCCAACCGGTAACGCCAATGTGCAAATCGAGGTCGAGATAGCTGAACAGTGCCTGCTGTTCGCCGGTGAAGCAATGCACCACGGCGGCGGTGAGGTGGTCGCGGTAGTCCTTGAGGATTTCCAACAGGCGCTGGTTAGCATCACGTTCATGTAGGAACACTGGCAGTTTCAGCTCTGCGGCAAGGGCCAGGTGAGCTTCCAGCACTTTTTCCTGTTGCGGGCGCGGGGAGAAATCCCGATTGAAATCCAACCCGCATTCGCCGACGGCACGCACCCGGGGCTCACTGAGCAAAGCACGCAGACGCTGAGCGCTGTCACCGTTCCAGTCACTGGCGGAGTGGGGGTGAATGCCCGCCGTGCTGAAGAGGCGTTGGCCGTTTTGATCGAGTTTTACGCACAGGTCCAGGGCCTGTTCGCTACCTTCGACACTGGTGCCGGTGAGCACTAATTGCTGCACGCCGGCGGCATAGGCGCGGTCGAGAACGGCCTGGTGTTTATCGTCGAAACTGGCATTGGTCAGGTTGACGCCGATATCAATGAGCTGCATGGTGCTATCTCCGCCTGCGGCCGGAAAGCATATCAGAGCTGTAGATTTATAAGAAAAACCAAGAACTACAACGGTTTATAGCTGTCTTTGAACGTTGCGACCGACATGGCTGATGGCTAAATGCCTTGTCCATGCTTGAGTTGCGCGCGAAGCCTGCGCTGAAAGCGCTCTGTTTCTGACTCCCAGCTCCTCGTTTTTCCGAGGGTGTTGACCAGTATTCTTTCCGGAGAGCGGATGATCCGACCCTCGGCGTTATTAATGTTATGCCTCACGCTGCTGCCGATGGCGGCGGTCGCGCGTCTGGACGGGCCACTGGAAGTGACCAAACCCAGCAAAGTCCGCGATCTGGCGGAGATTCGCTCAAGTCGCACCTTGCGCGTACTGGTCAACCAGAGCCGTAACAGTTCCGGCGAAGTGCAGGGGCAGGCCATTGGTGTCGAATACCATCGCCTGCGTGCGTTCGAGCAATACCTCAATGGCCATGCCCGCGATGGTCAGGAGATCAATCTCAAGATCATTCCCAAAGCCAAGGATCAGTTGCTGGCAGCGCTGGCCCGTGGTGAAGGCGATCTGGTGGCCCCCGGTGAACTGCTGGATATAAACACGGCCCATAAGATCGTCACAAGCGACCCGATTATCAGCGACGTGCCGCTATGGTTGGTGGGGGTCAAGGGTGAACGGCGGTTTACCAGGCTGGAGCAGTTGTCCGGTCGCACCCTGGCGCTGACAACTGGCAGTGCGGCGGCGGATGCCGTCAGCCAGGTCAATCAAAAACTGGCCCTGCACAAACAGCCACCGATCAAGGTGGAGTGGGTGGATCCAACGCTGGCCGTGGAGGATGTGTTGGAGATGGTCCAGGCAGGGATTTTCCATCTGACCATCGTTGAAAAACCCATAGCCGAGCGCTGGTCGAAGATCCTGCCCAAGTTGCGCTTCGATAAGCAGGTCGCGATCACGTCGCCCGGCGACGAGTTCTGGTTTGTGCGCCAGGATGCATCGATACTGCGCGCCAGTATCGACCGATTCCTCAAGACCTATCGCACCCCTGCGGACCGGGATGTGGCGTTCCAGCGCATCTACCGTCGTCTCTACCAGGTGCGCAATCCGCTGGCCCGCATCGATCGCCAGCGTCTGGAGAAACTGCGCCCGGTCCTGCAAAAGCACGCTGAGGAGCAAGGCATGGACTGGCTGAATTTGGCGGCGTTGGCGTTCAAAGAGTCGGCCCTTGACCCGAGCGCTCGAAACAGCGGCGGCCCCACCGGGCTGATGCAGATCACGCCATCGGCGGCACAGCGTGTGGGCGTCAACAATATCGAAACGCTCGACAGCAACGTGCAGGCCGGTGCGCGGTATCTGACGATGATTCGTCGCAAATTCTTCGCCAGCCCCAAGCTCAACGAGCGCGAGCGCATGGCGTTTGTGCTGGCAGCCTACAACATGGGGCCCGAGCGCGTTCAGGGCATGCGCACCGAAGCCAAGCGCCGCGGGCTCAACCCCAATCAGTGGTTTTTTCAGGTGGAGCGCATCGCCATGGAGCAAGTCGGGATGAGCGCAGTCGGCTATGTGAATAGTGTCAATAAGTACTATTTGGCATTCGACCGCGAACGAGAGTCCCTGGAGCCAGTGGCCACCAAAATCGCGTCACGAAAGTAATCGATTTTGTAGATATTAATCAGGCATTTTTTGCGCTTTTATCATCCTCTAAACTGATTAATATAGCGGCCAACCAACCTCTACTTCGAAAAGGATGTACGCCATGAGCCCACTTATCAAAAGCCTTCTGTCCACCCGCGCCGGTTATGGCCTGACGATTCTACGTATCGTCGTTGGCATCATCTTCGCCGCCCACGGTTCGCAAAAACTCTTTGGCTGGTTTGGTGGCTACGGTCTGGCGGGCACTGCCCAGTGGATGGAAAGCATTGGCCTGGCGCCGGGTACGCTGATGGCACTGCTGTCGGGCGGTACTGAGTTCTTCGCAGGCCTGGCGCTGATCATTGGTTTGCTGGTGCGTCCGGCGGCGCTGGGCTTGACCATCCTAACGCTGGTAGCGATCTTCTCGGTGCATATCCATAACGGTCTGTTCATGGCCAACAACGGTTATGAATTTGCCTTGGCCTTGCTGGGCGGCACACTGGCGGTGTTGCTGGAAGGTGCTGGCAAGCTCTCTGCCGACCGCGCCATCGCCAACTGACTGACTGGCAACGCTCTGAAAAGGCCCACGCATGCGTGGGCCTTTTCGTTGCCGGCGATTCTTGACATCGCCCCACCGGCTTCTCTAGGATGCCGTTCATGCGCCGATTTAAACAGCTAATTGCGGGGCGCCACTGGGACTCAATGCAGCCCGACAGAAGCGTGTTCTCCCTTGCGAGATACCTTCGAAATACCGCTAAAGCGCTGGTTCGGTGTTGCCTCTCACCTGCCCGCAGACTTTTGAGGCAGAGACACGACACGATGAATGCACTACGCCCTCTGATACGCCTGGCTCCGATCACTGCGGACCTCACGCAACGCAATCCGAAAATCCTTCTAGGTGGCAAGCACCAGCCGACATTATTGCGTTATCTGGACGGCTGGCCGCGTCGTACTGGGCGGCCCTCCGCTTTCCTGATTCAGTTCGTTGAAGACGGCGACTCCCTCGCTAGGTTTGCCAGTGACAGCTTCGATCTCGCGGTCATTCAGGCCCCCAGTGCCGATAACGCTGAAGAAGTCATCCGTCAATTGACTCGGATCGCCCGGCAGGGGTTGATTGCGCGGCGGTAAGTATTCAGTAGAGCAGCGAGCGTGGCTGAGTGCGATGACGCTGTTGGCGTAACCACAGACCCCACGCTATCAGACATAGCGTCACGGGCACCGTAACGATCAACCCCAGCTTGATCATGAGTTCCAGGCGATGCACTGACTCGTATGCCTGGGTTTTCAGCGCGTGCAATTCCATGGGTAGACGCAGCCGCTCCTTGTTGAGGGCTTGCAGCTGGGTGTTAGGGTCCACCGCTTGGGTGCCGAGGCTGGTTGTGGGAGGGGTCAGCAGTTGCCACTCCCGCTCGGTTCGCTGAAGGCGTCGTTCCAATTCGGTCGCTTTCTCGCGGTAAGACTGTGCGGCCCTATCGCGCATCGTGTGCAACGCACTTGGCGCGGGGTTCGTCACCACCCGAGGGCGGAGGCTGGCGAGGGGTTCAAGCATGGACAAGTTATCCAGCGTATTCAAAATAAACATCATGTTGCCGCCAGGCGCCGTGCTGACCTCATCCATCAGTAAATCGGTGTCCGCCACCACCACCACATGGATGCGCTCGGCTTTTTGCAAACCGGGTGGTTGTCCCTTGATGCCATTGGGAAATGCCGAATAGGCCGGACCTTCGATACGTGCTGCAAGGGTATGACGTTGGGCGTGCTGAGACATTTCGTCGGTCAGTGCATCGAATTTGAGCGCCGAGGCGAATCGCTCGGTTTCCAGCAATGCAGACTGCCAGGAGCTTTGCAGGAGAGGGGTGAAGGTGGTGCGACTTTTCATACGCGGCGAAAGGGCACCGCTGCTCGATACCGTCACCGTATTGAGTTTCCAGCTACTGATATCACTGGGGTTCATTGCCTCATGCGGCAGGTTCAATCTAGCCGGATGGCGCACGGCTGGTTTCCCGGGGCCGGTGACCACCGAGGAAGCATAGAGATGATCGATCAGCAGTTTGTCGGGGAATACTTGAATGCCCCATGCCGTGAGCATCTCGTCCAGGCGAGAGTTGGTGGGCAGGGCACCAGCGCCGTACTCGCTGATGGGGTCGATAAACATCAATAATCTGCCGCCCCTCAACGTAAATTGGTCTATCGCATACAGCGTGCGGTAAGACAGCGCGCGGGGTTGAACCACCATCAGTGTCTTGATGCTTGCAGGCACCTGTTCAAGGGTCGGCTCCAGATTGATCAGGTCGAAGTGGCGCTGCAGTTCCCCCATTAGACGCCCTGCGGATTCGCCCATGTCCAATCCGCTGAGCAGCCCGATTGTCCGGGGCTCTGGATGCTGCAGCTGGTAGATCAGGTGGTTGATTTCATATTCGAGCAATGGCTCACGGTCCAGGCTGAATGCTCCGATTCGTTGTGCGCCATGACCCGCGCGGTTGCCGATCAACCCCAGAAACCCAGTTTGGTCGTCGAGACCATATAACGCGGCTTTGTAGGCGTCTTCTGAAAAAGGCGCAGGCTCAATCAGGTGCAGGTTGATCATGCCTCTTGCGGCTTTTTCATATTCGCGGAGCAAGTCTTCGATACGCTTGCCGTAACGATTCAACGCATACGTTCGTTTGGGGTTGTTGTGTGCATTGAAATAATACAAGTCCAACGGCACCTCCAATGACACAAGTAAATCCTGCGTTGGTGGCGATAGGGTATGGATTTTGTGTTGCGTAAAGTCCCAGCGAAGCTCGGGAAGTTTGGCTGTCCAAACAAGGTTTAATGCAAGAAATAACAAAAAAATGACGACGAGTGTCATGCCGGTGCGCAGAGTGGAACGCATGCAGGGCTTTCCTTCTCAGCGGAGTTTGTAGTTGAGTGTGACAATCGTCGCAGTGAGAAAGGCAACGATCATGCTGACGAAATAAAGACTGTCATGAAGCGTAAACTTTCCATGGTCGATTGTGCTGAATCTCGACTGTGGATTAAGGGCGCTTAAACTGTCGATAATCCAAATAGGGGCTTGGCGCTCCAGAGCGTCTACCCATGAAGAAAGGGCAGTGGCTGCCAGTAATAAACTTATCGTCAATATAAAAATAACCACACGTTGACGTGCCAACGTACACACAAAGCAACCGACGGACAGATAGCTTCCCGCCAATAACCAGCTCGCCGCGAATTGCGAGGCGATGAGGCCATTATCGGCGCTACCCAGGTAATTGGCGGCGACGACCAGAGGGAAGCTGAGGATCAATGCCGTGCCTGCCACGACCCAGGCGGCGATGAACTTGCCGATCACCCGTTCGGCGGCCGTGATGGGTAATGCGCTCATAAGGTCGGCAAAACCGGGATCGGCCTCATCTGACCAGAGTCGTATGGTCAACGCCGGTATCAGCAATAGATAGAGCCAGGGGTGCCACTGGAAAAACACCAGCAGGTCACCACTGTCCTGTTCCACCCAGCGGTGAAGATACAACCCCGCCATGGTGGACAGGGCTAGAAACAGCGCGACGCTGAGATAGGTCGCGGGCGAAGAGGCATAGTTGGCGAGTTGGCGCTTGAAAATAACCGGCAGCAGCTTCAATGGGACCTCTCCTGGCTCAGTTGCTGAACCACATCGTTCACGCGACCGGGCTCCAGGTTCAATGTGTTGATTTTCCAACGGCGGTTGGCAATGAGCGTGTGTATATGGGGATAGATGGCATGCCCTGGCATGGCCAGAACGGTGACCGTGCCAGGCGCGTGGCGATGCTCCTCAATGCCGGCGACGCCGGGTAATACCGCCAAGGCCAGTAAGTCCAAAGGGGTGTCGGCCGAGAGGGTGACGGCCTGGAAGTGACGGGAACTGCGTTGCAAATCGGGCAGGGGCGTGTCGGCTACCAGGCGACTATCAGCGATGAGCAATGCTCGCGTGCAGAGTTGGGCCAACTCTTCACTGTTGCGAGAGGAGATGATGACCGTCATCTCCTGCACGAGCGAACGGATAAGCGCCTTGAGTGATAGTGCCTGATCCGCCGCAAGTCCCGCAGTCGGCTCGTCCAATAGCAGCACTGCGGGCGTATGCAGGATGGCCTGGGCGACGGACACCCTACGTTTGGTGCATGCGCAGAGCGCGTCGAGGGGGGCATTGAGGGCTGGATACAAATCCAGTCGTGTCACCGCTTGTTCCACCCGAGCGCGTTTTTCCGCTCCGTGGTAACCACGTATGGCGGCGATATAGTTGAGAAATGCTTTAACGGACATCGTCGGGTGACTGAGGTCCTTAAAACGTTGGTAGCCGATAACTTGCTTGGCTTTATGTGGATAGGTTTGCGCGTTGATGCCGTCGATGTGTATGTGCCCGCCGGTGGGTTGCGTCGAACCGGATAGCAGGTTCAAAAGCATGGTCTTAACATCAGGCCCCTCGCCAAATAATCCTAGGCACTCTTGCTGACGGGCGCTGAATGAAAAATCGCTGATGATATTTTTCTTGTTCAGGGTTTTTGTCAGATTGCTTATTTCGATCATTTTTTTACCGAATAAGTTTGGCGTGACGTAGGGCTAGGATTCAAAAAGGGTACGGTTAATACTCGTCCTTGGGAACGACGGTCCGCGTTAATAAGAAAAGTCCTACGTGCGTGCCAGGTGAGTCACTGAAACAATTGTTTTGTGTTTTAGATGCTTGTGTTGGTAGGTGTTTATTTGATGTTTATATAAACATCCGACTTTTTTAAATGAGGTCCGATTACTATGATGCTTCTACGTACCCTTGTTCTTGAGCGCAACGGTCAGGATGCTCCGGTCAACGGCGCGCTGCTCTGTGGGTTCGCGGTAGGGCAGATCGCCTCTAACTTCCTTGTGTATAGTCTGGATGAGGAAGTTGAACCTGGGAGCTCCAGGGTTTATATCGCGGCGCTGCGCAAGAAACTCGAACGGTATTTCCTCAGCGGTGTTGAATCCAAGGAAGACTTGCAAATAGCCATGCATGTGTTCAAGCAGATTCTTATGTTGGCTGCGGCGTCAGGTACGAAAGCGGCCGGGGTCACCGAAACCCAGGTGCCTTATCATTTTGTCGATCTGAGGGGGTGTAAATTGCCGCCCGCGCGGCCTGAAGACCATCATTCGGTGACCATCAAGAAGGCGCTGGTGATGAAGGTGATCACTTTAGGCATGAATGCCTCCACACTGCCGGCGATCGAAAGCACCTCATTGATCGTGCCTTCCATTCGCTTTTCCTCCCAAATGATCTCCCCGCCCAAAGCGGCAAGCTCATCCGAAGCGGATGCTCAATCGGTGCTTGAACATTCTGTTGAAGAACCTCGACCGCTGCCTGTCGAGCCTCCCGAAACAGTCGTTCAGGCTGAGGCGCCCATCGCCAACGCGCAAGAACCTGAGCCGCCGTCGCCGCCGCCTTCGAAACTGCCTGCGCCGATGGAGCAAAGCGCACTGTTTGAAGTGGACAGCACATTGTCCAGTCTGGCCCGGGTCGCCCATGAGTTGACTCAACAGAAGCTCGCCGCGGCTGAGCGAGAGACCGCGTTGGAGCAGTGGCAGAATCGATTGTTGCAGGAGCAGAACCAGATCGGCGAGCAGGTCAAGGATCTGGAGCAGCGCACATTTCAACTGCGTGATCAGTCGCAGGACATCCAACGCAAGACCGAGACGCTGGCCGCGTTGAAGTCGCAATTGTCGGGCCTGCGTCATACGCTGCGGGGCATGTTGCATGAATTGGATCAGGCGTTGGATAGCTAGGAGTGAACGGCCCTGGCTACTTTCTTCGGTTCATTTATCATCAAGCGCAGCCCGTCGACGCCAGGGCCATCCCCTGGTGCATCGGTGTTTATGGATATTGCCTGGGGATGCGAGCGTTTGAGTACCAAGCTGATTACCAAAGAAGGTCATGAGGCGCTGAAAAAAGAGCTGGATTACCTGTGGCGCGAGAAGCGCCCGGATACCACGCGCAAAGTGACATGGGCGGCGTCGCTGGGGGACCGCAGCGAAAACGCCGATTACGCGTACAACAAGAAACTGCTGCGTGAAATCGATCGCCGTGTGCGCTACCTGCGCAAGCGTCTTGAAGACATGCGCGTGGTGGAATACGCACCGGAGCAGGAAGGCAAGGTGTTCTTCGGTGCTTGGGTCGAGATTGAAAACGAGCAGGGCGAAACCAAGCGTTTTCGCATTGTCGGCTATGACGAAATTTATGAGCGGATGGATTACATCTCTATCGATTCGCCGATGGCCCGTGCTCTGTTGCGCAAGCAAGTCGACGATGAGGCCATCGTGCAGACGCCAACGGGCGAGGTGTGCTGGTGGATCACCGCGATCGAGTATGAGAAGTGAAAGTAACAGGCCCGCCGAGCGGGCCTGAGTTGTCTCAGCCTTCGCGCAGCACAGTCAGCGGGCTGGCATTGAGTGCGCGGCGGGTGCCGAAGACGCCTGCACCGCCAATCAACACGGCACCGATGACGGGCAGCAGCAAGAGCCACGGATGAGGCTGCCAGACCAGGTCGAATGCATAGCGGTATAGCGCCCAGGTCACCAGTTCAGTGCCCAGTGCCGCCAACAGTCCGCTCGCGGCGCCCAGTAACCCGAATTCAATGCGCCTGGCTTTGACCAGTAACTTGCGTTCGGCTCCCAGCGCGCGCAGCAGCGCACCCTGGCGGATGCGCTCATCCAGCGTCGCTTGCAGGCCGGAGAACAGCACGGCCATCCCGGCGGCCAATACAAACAACAGCACGTACTCCACGGCCAGCGTCACTTGCGCAAGGATGCTGCGCAATTGCTCCAGCAGCGCTTCTACCTGCAGGATGGTCACGGCCGGGAAGGCGCGGGACAGGTCGACGATTTGCTGATCATGACCGGGGGCCAGGTAGAAGCTGGTCAGGTACGTGGTCGGCAGATTCTTCAATGTGCCAGGCTGGAAGATCATGAAGAAGTTGGGCTGGAAGTTATCCCAGTTGATGGTGCGCAGACTGGTGACCCGCGCTTCGCGATTTTCCCCACCTATCGTAAAGACCAAGTGGTCGTTGAGTTTGAGCTTGAGGCTTTCGGCCACCTTGGCCTCGACCGAGACGCCGGGAATACCATCGGAGGGTTGCTGGGACCACCAAGCGCCCGACGTCAGGGCATTGCCCGGCGGCACGTCGGCGGCCCATGTCAGGCTGAGGTCGCGTTGCACGGCGCGGTCGCCACTGGAGTCCTTGCTGACGATCTCCTGCACCGGTTCGCCGTTGATGCTGATCAGCCGCCCCGGCACCACCGGGTACAGCGGTGCCGATTGCGCCTGGATTTCCAGCAGGCGTGCGCCGAAAGCATCTTTGTCGGCCGGCAGGATGTTCAAGGCAAAATAATTGGGTGCATCTTTGGGCAACTGGTTTTGCCAGGTGTCGAGCAACTCGCCGCGCAGCAGGGCGATCAAGCCCATGGACAGCAGGATCAGACCGAATGCCAGGGCCTGACCGGCTGCGGCCAGCGGGTGGCGCAGCAATTGGCCCAGACCCAGGCGCCAGGGCAGAGTCGCACCGGCCAACAGCCGACGCAGACTTTGCAACAGCAGCAAGAGCAAGCCGCCGAGCACCAATGCGGCCACCACGCCACCTCCCAGCAAGGCGAAGGTGAGCACCAGGTCGAGGCTCAGACGCCACATGATCAGGCCCAAGGCGAACAGCGCAGCACCGTAGACCATCCAGGTACTGGACGGGATGGGCAGCAGATCGCGGCGCAATACTCGCAGCGGCGGGACGCGCCCTAGCGCGGCCAACGGCGGCAAGGCGAAGCCCGCAAGCGCGACCAGCCCGGTGCCGATTCCTGCCACGGCCGGCAACAGCCCACCAGGTGGCACATCCGCCGGCAGCAGATCCCGCAGAAAATAAAACAGACCGAACTGCGCCAGCCAGCCGAGGAGAGCGCCAGCGAGACTGGCCAGCAGGCCCAGTACGCTCAATTGCAGACTGAACAACAACATGGCTTCGCGGCGCGACAATCCCAGGCAACGCAACAGCGCGCTGGCGTCAAAGCGTCGCGTGGCAAAGCGGTTGGCCGACAAGGCCACCGCCACCCCCGCCAATAGAACGGCCACCAGGCTGGCCATGTTCAGGTAGCGTTCGGCCTTGCCCAGGGCGCCGCCGATCTGCTGGTTGCCATCGCGGGAATCCTGCAAGCGCTGGTTGGCGGCGAGGCCGGGCTTGATCAGGTCACGATAGGTTTGCAGCGCCGTACCGCCCTGGGGGTAGCGCCACAGTTCGCGGTAGCTGACGCGGCTGCCGGGCTGTACCACGCCGGTGGCTTGCAGGTCGGCGAGGTTGATCATCACCCTGGGGGTGAGGCTGTAGAAATTGCCGGCGCGGTCCGGTTCATAGGTGAGCACCCGCGCCAGGCGCAGGGTTTTCATGCCCACGTCGATGCTGTCGCCGACTTTTAGGTCGAGGGCCGTCAGCAGCCGCGCTTCTACCCAGGCTTCGCCGGGTTTCGGGCCGCCGCCTGGGGTTTCCTCGGCAAAGGGCGCGGCGGCACTCTTGAGCGCGCCACGCAGCGGGTACTGCTCGTTGACCGCCTTGATGCTGGAGAGCTGGATACCATTGTCGGTGGCAATCACGCTGGAAAATTCCACCACCCGGGCATGATCCAGGCCCAGCTCGGTACCGGACTTGATTTGCTCAGGGCGGGCGGGCGAGCTGCCTTCCAGCACCAGATCGGCACCGAGGAACTCGGTGGCGCGCAGTAGCATGGCGCCGTTGAGGCGGGCGCCGAAGTAGCCGATGGCGGTGCTGGCGGCCACGGCGACCAGCAGGGCGAAGAACAGCACGCGCAATTCGCCGGCACGGGCATCGCGCAGTAATTGACGCAGGGCAAGGCTGAACAGACGCAACAGCGGCAAACGTGCCATCAAGGCTCCAGGGGCGCGACCATCAGGCCGGCTTCAAGGCGGATCAGGCGTCGGCAACGGTGGGCCAGGCGCTCGTCGTGGGTGACCAGCACCAGGGTCGTGCCGCTCTCTTTATTGAGTTCGAACAGCAGATCGCTGATGCGCTCGCCGGTGTGGCTATCGAGGTTGCCGGTAGGTTCATCGGCGAACAGCACGTCGGGCTCGGCGGCGAACGCCCGAGCAATCGCCACCCGTTGCTGTTCGCCACCGGACAACTGACGGGGCGAGTGGGTCAGGCGTTGCCCCAAGCCCACGCGCTCAAGCAAGTGCCTGGCGCGTTCGCGGGCGTCTTTGCGGCCGTCCAGTTCCAGCGGCAGCATGACGTTTTCCAGCGCATTGAGGCTGTCGAGCAATTGAAAGGATTGGAAGACGAAGCCCACATGCTCGGCGCGGATGCGCGCCCGTTGGTCTTCGTCCAGGCGGCTCAGGGCTTGCCCGGCGAGGGTGACTTCGCCGCCGCTGGGCAGGTCGAGGCCGGCCAGCAGGCCCAGGAGCGTGGATTTGCCGGAACCGGAACTGCCGACGATAGCCAGGCTGTCGCCCTTGTTCAGTTCCAGGCTCAGTTCGTGCAGGATAGTCAGTTCACCTTCCGTGCTGGGAACCACTTTGCTAAGGTTCCGCGCGGTGAGAATGCTTGCGCCCATGGAGAATCCGATGCGAATGTGGTTTTTGAGTGCTGGCCTGGCCTTGATGTGCATGGCCCAGAACGCAGCGGCGGGTACAGTCCTGATCGTTGGCGATAGTATCAGTGCCGGTTTCGGCCTGGATACCCGCAAAGGGTGGGTGGCGCTGCTGGAGCAACGGCTCAAGAACGAAGGGTTTGACGATACCGTGGTCAACGCTTCCATCAGTGGCGATACCAGTGCGGGAGGGCTTGCGCGGCTGCCGGCGGCGCTTGCAGCGCATAAGCCGGAGGTGGTGATCATTGAGCTGGGGGGCAACGATGGGCTGCGCGGTCAGCCGCCGGCGCAATTGCAACAAAATCTTGCTTCGATGATTCAGCAGTCTCGGGACAGTGGAGCAAAAGTGTTGCTGCTCGGCATGCAGATCCCACCCAATTATGGAAAACGCTACGTCGAAGCCTTTAATAAGGTGTTCGGCGATGTGGCGCAGGAAAAAAAGGTGCCGCTGGTGCCGTTTTTCCTGGAGGGCGTGGGGGGGCATCCCGAGCTGATGCAGGCCGACGGTCTTCACCCGGCGGTCGGTGCTCAGGACAAGTTGCTGGAAAATGTCTGGCCATCGCTCAAACCGCTGTTATGACGCTTTTCTACCGGCAGGCTTTCGGCTAAGGTGGCGCCCCCTGATTTGGAGCCCTCGATGTCGCGTCCTGCCTGGTCCCTGTTTAACTACCAACTGATCGAGCCGGACGAGCAGCTGGATCTGTTCGCCTGCCAGGAAGTGCGGGTGCATCTGGTGACGCGTCAATTGGAACTGGGCGGCTCCATCGATCGCACGCTGTGCGGCACGTTATTGCCGGCGCAGCCGCGTTGGTCGCTGGTGGATCGGTCGATTTTCCAGGACCAGCGTTTGTGCCCCCTCTGTCGGGCTATCCTTGAGTCTCAGAAGCGCGGCACACCGCCGATCTGGCCGGAGCTGCGTTTTGAACTCTAGAAGCAGCTGCAAGCGTCAAGCTATAAGCTGTAAGCTAGCAATTGGCTTTTAACTTACCCGTCGTTCTGCGAAGGATTTTTCGGATGTTGTCGCGCCTTTCCGTCGTTACCTGCTGCCTGTCGCTTGCTGCCCTGTGTGCGGCCGGTTCGGCAGCGGCCCTGCAGTTGCCCTTGCCACCCCCGGGGGAAGACATCGTCGGCCAAGTCCAAGTGATCAAGGCCAAGTACGAAGACACCTTTGCCGATCTTGGCACTGCGTATGACCTGGGCTACTCGGAGATGGTCGCGGCCAACCCGGGCGTGGATGCCTGGTTGCCGGGCGCGGGCACCGAGATCGTGCTGCCGACGCGCTTCATCCTGCCGCCCGGGCCGCGCGAAGGCATTGTGATCAACCTCGCGGAATACCGGCTCTACTACTACCCCAAAGGCCAGAACGTGGTTTACACGTTCCCGTTGGGGATCGGTCGTGAAGGCTGGGGCTCACCGATTGCCCACACCAGCATTATCGCCAAGACGCCCAACCCGACCTGGACACCGCCGGCCTCGATCAAGGCCGAGCACGCCGCCAATGGCGACCCGCTGCCCAACGTGGTGCCGGCTGGGCCGAACAACCCCTTGGGGCCGTTCAAGTTCACGCTGGGAACGCCGGGGTACCTGATCCACGGTTCCAACATGAAGTTCGGCATCGGCACGCGTACCAGCCATGGCTGCTTCCGCATGTTCAACAATAACGTGTTGGAGATGGCCGATATGGTGCCGGTCGGCACCTCGGTGCGCATCATCAACGATGCCTATAAGTTCGGCAGCAGTGGCGGCAAGGTGTACCTGGAGGCGCATACACCCCTGAACGATGACGGCACGCCATCGGTGGTGGACAAACATACGGCGGTGATCAACGCCTTGCTCAAGCGCGAAGACCTAGCCAATAACCTGCGGGTCAATTGGGATCAGGTGCGTGACGTGGTGGCGGCGGAAGACGGTCTGCCCACTGAAATCGGTGTGCCAGGCGCGGCGCCCATGGTATCCAGTACGCCGATCGATCTGCAGCAGTAAGCCCGCAACCTGCCAAGCCCGCCCCGGCCTGGTGCCGCGGCGGGTTTTTTATTGGCCGGGGTTACGGGTGAATCCCAGGCAATAAAAAGCCGATCCAAAAATGGATCGGCTTGATAACAACCCCGAAGGGTTATTACTTGCGGCTAGCTTTTTCAAGCATGCGCAGAGCGCGCTCGTTAGCTTCGTCAGCAGTCTGTTGTGCTTTTTGAGCAGCAGCCAGAGCTTCATCAGCTTTACGGTAGGCTTCGTCTGCACGAGCCTGGGAGCGAGCTGCTGCGTCTTCAGTTGCAGTCAGACGAGCTTCGGTTTCTTTGGAGACGCTGCTGCAACCGGTAGCCAGAACTGCGGCCAGAGCCAGAGCAGAGAATTTCAGAACGTTGTTCATCGTGTTCCCCTTCAAGGACTTTCTATTAAATGGCTACTTCTCAGATTGAGCTTATAGCCGGCGTACATACTACCCATTACTTGTAGTAAGTAAACTGACGCAGCGCAAGAAGCAAAAAAAATTCTTGCGGCGAATCTGTTTTGGCTAACCTTGCGTGGGTTTGTATAAAAACTGTCCAATTTTTTTTCACTGGGCCCGCATCGAGCCTCGCTGAAAGGGCCATGCCGCCTGTGTTGGGCCTTGTACATAGATGAAAATTTATATAACTATCCGAGCACTTCCGTTGCGCTTGACGGTGCATGGCCTGGCATCTTTTTTAAGCATGTAGTGGTGACTTTAAGAGCGCCTGTTCGTCTCAAGGTTCAACTGCCGGCAATGTTCAGGCTTTCGATCATCGATGGGTCGAAGCCCTTTCTGTATCCACCAGCGGCGGGGGATGGTGCATGCGCCTTGAGCAATTGCAGGATTGGTGCCTACTATTCCCTACGGGCTGGTTGCGAGCGCTAGAGGTATTCTCGTTGTCGAAACCGGCACGGGTTGGCGTAGATGTTCCTTCGCCGGAAAAACATCGGTAAGGTAGGGGTCAGAAACCAAGACCCGCGAGGAGTAGTGATGAGCGAGGCGTTGTCCATCCACCATGACCAGACGGGTCATCAGTTCGAGACCACTGTGGACGGTCATCGTGCCTACTTGACCTATATGGACCTTGGTAAACAGACCCTGGATATCTATCGCACCTTCGTGCCTAACGCATTGAGAGGGCGTGGTATCGCGGCAGCGCTGACCGAGGAGGCCTTGAAGTTCGCCGAGGCGGCGGGCTACACGGTGATCCCGTCCTGCTCTTACGTAGAGCGTTATATGGAGCGCCACCAGCGCCATGCCGCCAAGTTGTAAGGAATTCAGATCAGCATAAAAAACGCCGGGCTCAGCCCGGCGTTTTTGTGTGCGTAAACCCGAGCCGGGTTCAGCCGCGTTGGCGCTTGGGCAATACATCCTTGAGCTTGGCGTGCATGCTGCGCAGGGTGTTCTCGGTGGCCGCCCAATCGATGCAGGCATCGGTGATCGACACGCCATACTGCAAGTCGGCAAGGTCCTTGGGAATCGCCTGGCAGCCCCAGTTCAAGTGGCTCTCGACCATCAGGCCGATGATCGACTGGTTGCCTTCCAGGATCTGGTTGGCAACGTTTTCCATAACCAGCGGCTGCAGGGCCGGGTCCTTGTTGGAGTTGGCGTGGCTGCAGTCGACCATGATGTTCGGCTTGATCTTGGCCTTGTTCAGCGCCTGTTCGCACAACGCGACACTGACCGAATCATAGTTGGGCTTACCGTTGCCGCCCCGCAGCACCACATGGCCGTAGGCATTGCCCTTGGTGGTGACGATGGAAACGCCGCCTTCCGGGTTGATGCCCAGGAAGCGGTGAGGGCTGGAGACCGATTGCAGCGCGTTGATCGCTACGGTCAGGCCGCCGTCGGTGCCATTCTTGAAGCCCACGGCCGACGACAGGCCGGATGCCATTTCGCGGTGGGTCTGGGATTCGGTGGTGCGTGCGCCGATGGCCGACCAGCTGATCAGATCCTGCAGGTATTGCGGGGAGATCGGGTCCAGTGCTTCGGTGGCGGTGGGCAGGCCCATTTCGGCCAGATCCAGCAGCAATTGACGACCGATGTGCAAACCGTCCTGAATCTTGAACGAGTCGTCCAGGTACGGGTCGTTGATCAGACCTTTCCAGCCGACGGTGGTGCGCGGCTTCTCGAAGTAGACACGCATGACCAGATACAGGGTATCGGAGACTTCTGCCGCCAATACCTTGAGGCGCTCGGCGTATTCGTGAGCCGCCTTGAGGTCGTGGATCGAGCAAGGGCCGATCACCACGAAGAGGCGATGGTCGGTGCCGTCGAGGATATTACGAATGACTTCGCGGCCTTTGGTAACGGTCTGCAGGGCAGTCTCGCTCAAAGGGATTTCGCGCTTGAGCTGATCGGGGGTGATCAGAGTCTCGTTGGATTCGACGTTAAGGTCATTGATCGGTAAATCAGCCATCGTGTTACTCGTCAGGGTCACGGGTGCCGGCCGCCAGCCGTTCCCGTGCGGCGGTGCACAGCATGATTTGGATGCAGGGGGGAGGAACCTTAGCGCGTATTACGGGCCCGCGACAATGGGCGGCGCGGGTTTAATCCCGCACGGGCTGCACAAACGCGTCGTGGGAGAACTCTAACGCGTGCCGCGCAACCCACTCCCTGGCCAGGGCCTCGAACTGCTGAGGGGAGGGCTCGGCATCTTCGTGCTGGCGGCAGTAGCGCTCTATCCGGCATGCTTGCTCGCCCATGCGTGCGCCGAACAGGGCATGTTCATCGGTGAACGAGATGCCCACACGATAGCCACTTTCAACCTTGCGGCACCAGGCCACGTACCCCGGATAGCGGGCGCTGGCGCCCAAGGATGGGATGTGCAGATCCACCGCCGTGCCTTGTCGCCAGGCGCGCGGCCAATGACAAGCAATGCCGCCCAAGCCGGCAGTGAGGAGGCGTTGACGGGGAATGGCGGGAGAGGGGCGTTGGATTAACTCGACAGCGACATCATCAGGGTGAGGTAAAAAACGACCCATGTACACGGACTCCGAGCACCGTCCAGTTGACGGCGGTGGCAGCAGTATAGTGAAGGAACTGGAATTGACCGACCTGGATATTGACCAGCAATTGCTGGGATTGCCAGGAATTTCGCTGGTGGTATTTGTCAGCGCCGGCTGTTCCAGTTGCCGCTGGGCGCGTCAGCAAATGCCGGGCTGGCGCTTGCCGGTGGACCGCGTGTGCTGGGTGGATGCCGGGCATAACGGCGGTGCGGTCGAGCGTTACCAGATCTTTCATTTGCCGGCGTTGTTCGTGGTGTGCGAGGGTCAATTCCTTGGGCAATTGCAGACACGTCTTACACCTGCGGCCGTTGGCGAGGCTGTAAATGAAGCGCTTACCCGCACACCGGAGGAGTTGCCATGACCACAGTTACACCGCAGTCGCCTCGCATTGGCATCATCGGCACCGGCGCCATTGGCGGTTTTTATGGCTTGATGCTGGCGCGCGCCGGGTTTGATGTGCACTTCCTGCTGCGCAGCGAATATGCGGTGGTCAGCGAGCAGGGGTTGCGCGTGAACAGCGGTGTGCATGGCGCTTTGCATCTGCACCCCGTGCAGGCTTACGCCCAGGCAGCCGATATGCCGCCCTGCGATTGGTTGTTGGTAGGCACCAAGTCCACCGGTAATGTGGAGCTGGCGCCGACCCTGGCCCAGGTCGCGGCGCCGGATGCCAAGGTGGTGTTGTTGCAAAACGGCCTCGACGTTGAGGACAGCCTGCGTGAACACTTGCCGGCATCGCTGCACCTGCTGGGCGGCTTGTGTTACATCGGCGTACACCGTTCCGGCCCCGGTGTGGTCGAGCACCAGGCCCTGGGGCGGGTTAATCTCGGCTATCACAGCGGCTCGGCCGCCAACGATGAAAACCGTCAGAAGGAGATTGTCGAGGCCGGCGCCGCGTTGTTTCATAAGGCCGGTATCGAGTCACAGGCCATGGCCAATGTGCATCAGGCGCGCTGGCATAAATTGGTGTGGAACGTGCCTTTCAACGGCCTCTCGGTTTTATTGAAGGCTGGCACCACCAACCTGATGGCCGACGCCTCCAGCCGCGAGCTGATCCAGGCGCTGATGGCCGAAGTGATACAGGGCGCCCATGCGTGTGGCCACGAAATCCCGGCCAGCTATGCCGAGCAGATGTTCGCCATGACCGAGACCATGGAGGACTACCTGCCGAGCATGTATCACGACTATATGCACAAGCGCCCGTTGGAACTGGCGGCGATCTATGCACGGCCGTTATCCGCCGCCAAGGCCGCCGGGTGCGAGCTGCCGCGTATGCAGGCACTGCACCAGGCTTTGAGTTTTATTGATCGGCACAATCGCTGATCGGGAGGAGCGCAGATGGCAAAGGGATTGGGTGACAAACTGGTGCTGGCGATTTCGTCGCGGGCGCTGTTCGACCTCAGCGAAAGTCACAAAATCTACCTGGCCGAAGGCGTGGAGACTTATCGCAAATACCAGATCGAGCATGAAGAAGAGATCCTGGAACCCGGGGATGCCTTCCCGCTGGTCAAGAAACTGCTGAGCCTCAACGCCAGCCTGGGCCGTGCCCGTGTCGAGGTGGTGCTGGTGTCGCGCAACAGCGCCGACACCGGCCTACGCGTGTTCAATTCCATCCAGCATTACGGCCTGGATATTTCTCGCGCCGCGTTCGTCGGGGGACGTAGTCCTTATCCTTATTTGGCGGCATTTGGTTGCCATCTGTTTTTGTCCACCCATGCCGAAGATGTGCGCAGCGCCCTGGATGCCGGTTTCGCGGCGGCGACGATTTTGTCCGGCGGTGCGCGTCGGGCCAGCAGCGAGGAATTGCGCATCGCCTTCGACGGCGACGCGGTGCTGTTCTCCGATGAATCCGAGCGTGTGTACCAGGCCGGAGGGCTTGAAGCATTCCAGGCCAGCGAGCGCGAATCGGCACGCCAGCCGTTGCATGGTGGGCCTTTCAAAGGGTTTCTGGCGGCGCTCAACTTGCTGCAACGTGAGTTTCCGGACGAGGCTTGTCCAATCCGTACCGCACTGGTGACCGCGCGTTCGGCGCCGTCCCATGAGCGGGTGATCCGCACTTTGCGAGAGTGGGACATTCGGCTGGACGAGTCGCTGTTTCTCGGCGGGTTGGAGAAATCCGCGTTTCTTGAGGCATTCGCCGCCGATGTGTTTTTTGATGATCAGGCCGGTCATTGCGAGAAAGCCAGGGAGGTGGTCGCCACCGGGCATGTGCCCCATGGCATTAGCAATGAACTGAAGAGCCCGGTCTGAGCCAGTCCAACTCCGCACGGCGCTGCTAAGCTGTTTTGATCTCCGCCATCCTGGCTGTCCAGGAGGTTTTTATGATTCGTTCGATGCTGTACGCCACGGACCTCGGTCTGTATGCGCCGTATGTGATGCAACATGCCTTGGCGCTGGCGCGGACGTTCAAGGCTGACCTGTACGTGATTCATGTGGTTGAACCTATCGGTCTGTTCGCCGAATCGGTGTTGCAGAGCTACCTTGATGAAAAGGCCTTGATTGAATGGCAAAGCCAGGGCCTGAGTACCATGATCGCAACGATCGAGCAGCGTGTACTGGAGAGTTTTCGTGAGGAGTTGGGGGAGGGCGAGCAGGACTTGAAGTGGATCCGCTCGGTGCGCGTGATTCAGGGCGACCCGTGCGAGGTGATTCTCGACCAACTGCGTAAACTTTCCGTCGACTTGTTGATCGTAGGAAGTCATAGCTCTACCAGTGCGCAGGCCACGCCATTGGGCCGTACTGCCACGCGGGTGGTGCAGCTGTCTACGGTGCCGGTTTACCTGGTGCCGTCGCTACAACGTCGACGCAGTGATGACGTGTGAATGGGAGAAGGGATAAAAAGTTCTAGATTTATCCTTCTGACCTTTAATATAGTTATATATCGCTGCTGATACCCGTGGCGTCTATCTGCTTTGAGGGACACATATGAAGCTTCAACAACTGCGCTACATCTGGGAAGTGGCGCACCACGACCTCAACGTTTCCGCTACCGCTCAAAGCCTTTACACCTCGCAACCGGGTATCAGCAAGCAGATCCGCCTGCTCGAAGACGAGTTGGGCGTCGAAGTGTTCGCGCGCAGCGGCAAGCACCTCACCCGCGTGACACCGGCCGGTGAGCGCATCATCACCACCGCCGGCGAGATTCTGCGTAAAGTCGAAAGCATCAAACAGATCGCCCAGGAATTTTCCAACGAGAAAAAAGGCACCTTGTCGATCGCCACCACCCACACCCAGGCCCGTTATGCACTGCCACCGGTGATTCGCGACTTCATCAAACAGTACCCGGACGTGGCGTTGCACATGCACCAAGGGTCGCCGATGCAGATCGCCGAGATGGCCGCCGACGGCACCGTCGATTTCGCCATCGCCACCGAGGCGCTGGAGCTGTTCGGCGATCTGGTGATGATGCCGTGCTATCGCTGGAACCGTTGCGTGGTGGTGCCTCAGGGCCACCCGTTGGCCAAGCTGCCGAAACTGACCCTCGAAGCCCTGGCGGAATACCCGATCGTCACCTACGTGTTCGGGTTCACCGGCCGTTCCAAGCTTGATGAAGCCTTCAGTCATCGTGGCCTCACGCCGAAAGTGGTGTTTACCGCCGCCGACGCCGACGTAATCAAGACTTACGTGCGCCTGGGACTGGGGGTGGGTATCGTCGCCAAGATGGCGGTGGACACCAACCTCGATAAAGACTTGGTTGTGCTGGATGCCAGCGAATTGTTCGAGTCCAGCGTGACCAAGATCGGCTTCCGTCGCGGTACGTTCCTGCGCGGGTTCATGTGCGATTTCATCGAGAAGTTCGCCCCACACCTGACCCGCGAAGTGATGGCCAAGGCCATCCAGTGCCATAACAAGCAGGAGCTGGAAGAACTGTTCGACGGCGTGGAACTGCCGGTTCACTGACCTTAGGCGTTCGTACTCAGGGATCACCCAGGGCGCCAGGGTGAACAGGGCGTCCTATACGAACAAGCGCGCCTACCGATTATTTGGCGTCGGTAACCGTGAAGTACTGCCGGGCGCCAGCCACTAGCACTTCCACCTCATCGCCTTCGAACTTGCCCAGCAGGCTTTTGCCCAAGGGCGAGCGCGGGGTGATGACGGTCACCGTCTGGCCCACCACATCCACTTTCAATCCGGCCGCATCGGGCGCCAGGAACAGCCACTGCTGGCGACCGTTCTGATCTTCCAGGCCCAGTAACGCACCGACTTCTATACCGCGCTGCTCATCGTAGGGCCGCACTGGCAGGTTCTGGCACAGTGTCAGGGCCTGCTTGATTTCCTCAACGCGTCTGGCTTGCCCGGTCGCCAGGTAAGAGGCTTCCAACCCGAGGGTGTCGTATTTGTTCTCGGCGATGTTTTCTTCGTGGGTCGCGGTTTCGTAGGCGGTCTGCGCGGCACGTTGAGCGATGTCGAGATCGACGCCGAGTTTTTCCAGGATGAGCGTGTGGACAGCGTATTTATTCATGTTCATCAATCGCAGAATTGCAGGACGTTGGCGCGGGACTTCTCGGTCGGGGCGTTCTGGTCCTGTTGCAGCCAGAACTGACATTTGGGGTTGGACAGGTTGCGCGCATTGTTGCGCGCCTGATCCAGGGCTTGTTGCTGCTCCTGTTTTTGCAAATTCTGCTGGTACTGCTCGAACATTCGGTTGGGCGGTTCCGGCGCAACAGCGGCGGCGGGCGTGCCCCAATGCTGGACGGCCTGGGCCACTGGAGCCAAGGCTTGAGGGAAGAGGTAGCGCGAGGCCAGCCAAGTGGTCAGCACAATGGCGACGAACCCCAGCCATAGGCCCAGGGCGATGGCGAGCATAAGTTTGGGCAGCGATAACGGACGGTCAGACATGGCGGCCTCCTGGCGGGCATTGACGGCATGGCGGCGATTGTCGCACAGCCCCTGTGCAGAATAATCACGATCAAGACTTCTGCATCCGTGCATTTATGCGGACAATCGCCCATTTGATCGATGGAGCCCGGAATGAAAGCCCGCTGGGATATTTTTTGCAGCGTCGTCGATAACTACGGCGACATCGGCGTGACCTGGCGCCTGGCCCGGCAATTGGTGGTGGAGCACGGTTGTGCCGTGCGCTTGTGGGTCGATGACTTGCGCGCCTTCGAACGTATGTGCCCTGACATTGACATTCGGCTCGACCAGCAATGGCAAGAGGGCGTCGACGTGCGCCACTGGCCGGCCGAGTGGGCACAGGCTTCGGCGGCAGATGTGGTGATCGCAGCGTTCGCATGTCAGTTGCCGCCGGACTATATGGAAGCCATGGCCGCGTGCGAACGGACTCCGCTGTGGATGAACCTGGATTACCTCAGCGCCGAAGAGTGGGTGGTGGGTTGCCATCGTTTGCCGTCGGTGAAGTTCAAGGGCGTGCAGAAGTACTTCTTCTTTCCGGGGTTCCGCGAAGGCACTGGAGGGTTATTGCGAGAGGCTGGATTGCTGGAGCAACGTCAGGCTTTTCAGCAAGACGCCGAGGCGCAGCGACAATTCCTGCATGCGATGGGCGTATTTCCGACCATTGGCACGCGATTGATCTCACTGTTTGCTTACGAAAACCCTGGGCTGGCCCCATGGCTGGACGTGTTATCGACGGACGGGACCGCCACTCATCTGTTGGTGCCCGAGGGGCGCATACTCGGCGATGTGCAGCGCTGGCTCGGCGTGGATGGGTTGGCAGCCGGGGATATTCATCGGCGCCAAGCCCTGACCGTGCAGGTGCTGCCGTTCGTGCGCCAGGAGCAATACGACCGTCTGCTCTGGTGCTGCGACTTCAATGCCGTGCGCGGCGAAGACTCGTTCGTGCGCGCCCAGTGGGCTGGCCGACCGCTGTTGTGGCATATCTATCGCCAGGACGAAGACATTCATCTGGACAAACTTGACGCGTTTCTAGACCTCTACACCGCCGCGCTTTCTCCGGCGGCTAAAACTGCGCTCGTGGCTCTCTGGCAAGCCTGGAACACCGAGGGCGATATGGCCAGCGCTTGGAAAATGCTGCTGGAACACTGGCCCGAGGTAGCCCGGCATGCCGAGTCGTGGTGTCTGGAACAGGCATTGCAGGACGATCTTGCGACGGCGCTGGTACAGTTTTATGAAAGTTGGATATGATACGCGACCTTGATTTTTGTAAATCCCATCCAAATTTCGGATATACGTAATGAAAACTGGTAAAGAACTGAAACCCGGTACAGTGATCCGTCTCGAAAACGACCCTTGGCTGGTTCAGAAAGCTGAGTTCACCAAGTCTGGTCGTAACAGCGCAATCATGAAGACCAAGCTGAAGAACCTGCTGACCGGTTACAAGACCGAGATCGTCTACAGCGCCGACGACAAACTGGACGACGTGATCCTCGACCGCAAAGAAGCGACCCTGTCCTTCATCAGCGGCGACACCTACACGTTCATGGACACCACCGACTACACCATGTACGAGCTGAACGCTGAAGATATCGAAGCCGTTCTGCCGTTCATCGAAGAAGGCATGGAAGACGTCTGCGAAGCGATTTTCTTCGAAGAGCGCCTGGTTTCCGTAGAGCTGCCGACCACTATCGTGCGTAAGGTTGCCTACACCGAAGGTTCCGCCCGTGGCGACACTTCCGGCAAGGTGATGAAGCCTGCCAAGCTGAGCAACGGCACCGAACTGCAAGTAGCCGATTTCATCGAAATCGACGACCTGATCGAAATCGACACCCGTGAAGGTGGTTCGTACAAAGGTCGCGCCAAGAAGTAATTCTGGCTTCGCCGATACGAAAAAAAGCCCGACCTAGCGTCGGGCTTTTTCGTGGGCGGTGGGTTACTTCAGGTGTTGCTTGAGCTCATCGGACGCCTGCAACAGGGCCGAACGCACCGCCGGCACTTGGCTGACCACGTTAAGCAACCCGTAGTCGTGGATCATGCCGTTGTAACGCACCGCCGTCACCGGCACGCCGGCCTCGTCCAGTTTGCGCGCATACGCCTCGCCTTCGTCGCGCAGCACGTCGGCGCCGGCGGTCTGCACCATTGCTGGTGGTAGACCCTTGAGTTGCGCGGTGGTGGCGCGCAGCGGTGAGGCGTAGATCTCGGCGCGTTGCTCGGCGTCGGTGGTGTAGTTGTCCCAGAACCACTTCATCATATTTTTGGTAAGGAAGTGCCCTTCGGCGTACTGGTTGTAGGACGCTGTCTCGAAGTTGGCGTCCGTTACCGGCCATAACAGCAACTGGAACTTGATTGCCGGCGTACCCTTGTCTTTGGCCATCAGGCTGACCACTGCGGCCATGTTGCCGCCGACGCTGTTACCGGCCACCGCCAGGCGCTTGCCGTCGACGTTGATCTCTTTGCCATGCTCGGCCACCCACTTCGTGGCGGCATAGGCCTGATTGATCGCCACCGGGTAATGGGCCTCGGGTGAAGGCGTGTAGTTGACGAACACTGCCGCCGCTCCCGAACCCGCCACCAGATCCCGTACCAAGCGTTCATGGGTAGGGTAATCCCCCAGCACCCAGCCGCCACCGTGGAAGAACATAAACACCGGCAATGTGCCCTTGACCCCGGCTGGACGCACGATGGTCAGCTCCAGCGGCTGGCCATCGACCTGGATGGTCTTGTGGCTCACGTCCGCCTGGGGCAGCGTCAGCTTCACCCCCGCCTGAGCGCCGGCCAGCACCGCACGGGCGTCTTTCGGCGTCAGTTGTTCGATGGGTTTGCCGGTACCGGCATTCAACGCATCCAGAAAAGCCTGGGTGTTGTGCTCCACCTCGCCGGTCGCCGCGAAGGCGCTGCCGATGGACAGGGCGAGCAGGGTGCCGGTGAGTGCTTTACCAATGGTGTTCATGTGCTTCTCCTTAGGCGACAGAGTTGATCAGACGGTTACATGCAGACGTACATCGACGTTGCCACGGGTGGCGTTGGAATACGGGCAGACCTGGTGAGCGGCGTCGACCAGGCTTTGCGCATCCGCCTGGCTCAGGCCTGGCAGGCCGATGTGCAGGTCGATATCCAAGCCGAAACCGCCGGGGATCTGGCCGATACCGACGTGAGCGGTGATCGCGGCGTTATCCGGGATTTTGCGTTTGGTCTGGCTAGCAACGAATTTCAGTGCGCCGATAAAGCAGGCCGAGTAACCGGCGGCGAACAGTTGTTCCGGGTTGGTGGTCTGGCCGCCGGCACCGCCGAGTTCTTTCGGGGTGGAGAGCTTGACGTCGAGGATGTTATCGCTGGAAACAGCGCGACCATCACGGCCGCCGGTGGCGGTGGCTACTGCGGTATAGAGCGTTTGCATGGTGGAACCCTCGTTTTTTTAGCGCTAAAGTTTTGTGCGCTAAGTAGTTGGTGAGGGCAAATATATAGCGCTAATGTTTAGCGCGCAAGATAAAAGTTAAAAATATTTTCGTCCCGCTCTAAATCGCTGTGGGAGGGGGCTTGCCCCCGATGGCGGTTTATCAGTCGACAAATTTTTGACCGAGCTGCCGCAATCGGGGGCAAGCCCCCTCCCACGTCTTTACTGTGTTCAGATCGCGTTTTGCAAGTTGCCGCGCAACGCGAGCAGATCCGCTTGCAGCTTGCGCAATTGGTCCAGCTCCAGACCGCTGGCGCCGAGAATGCATTGAGGGATCCCCATGGCCTTGGCTTGCAAGGCGCGGCCAGCATCGGTCAACTCCACCACCACCACGCGCTCGTCTTCGCGGCTGCGGGTGCGGCTGAGCAGATCTTCGGCTTCCAGACGCTTGAGCAGGGGAGTGAGGGAGCCGGGATCGGTCAACAGTCGGCTACTGATTTCACCGACGGTTAAACCGTCCTCTTCCCACAACACCATCATGGCCAGGTACTGCGGGTAGGTCAGGCCCAGCGCTTGCAGCAGCGGCTTGTAGACCTTGGTCATCAGCAGTGAGGTGGAATGCAGGGCGAAACACAGCTGGTTGTCCAGCATCAGGGATTCGCAGGGGGCAGGGTTCTTGCTCATGGTGGCGCCTTAAAAACGTGTCTGCTCTGGAATCTAGCGGGCAAATCTTTAATGCGCCAGGTAATTCTGCCCTAACGGTCAGATCAAGCCGCTCTGCAGTGCCAGATCCCACGGTGGCACTGGGCTGAAACGCGTTTTCAAGTATTCGAGCAGCAGACGACTGCGGGCGTTGGGTTGTTGCTCCAGGCGCAAGGCGTAGATCCCGGTGGTTTCCGGACTGGGCAAACCGTTTTCGCAAAACAGCGGTAACAGTTCGCCGCGCACTAGGTACTCACTGGCCAACCATGTCGGCAGATGGGCGATACCCAGCCCGGCGAGCGCTCCGCAAAGCAAGGCTTCGGCGTTATTGGCGCTCATGCGGATGCGCTGCGGGCGGTAGGTGGCGCGACGCCCATCCGGCTCGAAGCGCCAGGCAAACATAGGCGCCAGTCCGTCCCAGTCCAAGCCATCGTGGTCGCTCAGTTCCCGAGGATGGGTCGGCGTGCCGCGGCTTTTCAGATAGGCCGGGCTGGCGCAGGCGATGCGCACGATGCTGGCCAATGGGGTGGCGATCAACCGCGTATCGACGATATGCCCGGCGCGCAACACCAGATCGACTTTGCCCAGGTGCGCGCCCTGCATGTCCACGAAGCTATCGATCAGATGCAGGTGCACATCCAGCCCGGGGTATACGTTGAGGAAGTCGGCAATCACCGGTGCCAGGTGGCGTCGCCCAAAAGCGGCCGGCGCATCCACCCGAATCAAGCCTTCCGGCGCATGGCTTAGGGACACCGCTTCGGCGCTTGCCAGTTGCAGCTCGCTGACAATCCGCCGCGCCCGTTCGGCAAAGGCCAGGCCCGCCGGTGTCGGCACCACCGCGTGGGTGCTGCGCTGGAACAGACGACTGCCCACCGAATTTTCCAGGCTGTCGATACGCCGAGCCACGGCCGACGGCGTCAGCGGATGGCGACGCGCCGCAGCGGAGAAGCTGCCGGTCTCCAATACGTCGAGAAACAGGCTCAGTTGGTCGGTCAAGATGTTCGGATTCATGGCGGCTGCTTGTGCGAGATTGGCACAGCCATTGTGCGTTGCTGTGCGTTTCCGCGCCAGGCGCGACTGCGTAGCATGCGAGGTCTTGGGTTGGTGGAGTAATGCGCGGTGTTGGATTTAGCGATTTATCTGGTCTTGGGCGCAGCCCTCGGCACGGTCGGCGGGTTGTTCGGCATTGGCGGTGGGCTGATTGCTATCCCGGTGCTCGGCGTGCTGTTCGGCCTGGATCAACAGATTGCCCAGGGCACCGCGCTGGTCATGGTGGTGCCCAATGTGATGCTGGCGCTGTGGCGCTATCACCAGCGCAATCGCATCGAATTACGCCACGCCTTACCCTTGGGCGTAATGGGATTTATCTTCGCCTGGCTGGGATCGATCTGGGCGGTCGGCCTGGATGCCGGAGCGATGCGCATCGGCTTTATCGTGTTTTTGCTGGTGCTGTCGGCCTACAACCTGGTGCGAATGTTCACGCGCAACGCACCAGCCACGGCGCAGATGCGCTACGGCTGGCCTTGGCTTGGCGTGCTGGGCGCGGCTTCCGGGTCCATGGGGGGCTTGTTCGGAGTGGGCGGCGCTGTGGTCGCCACGCCAGTGCTGACCAGCGTGTTCGGCACCACGCAGGTGGTCGCCCAAGGATTGTCCCTGGCGCTGGCGCTGCCCAGCACTAGCGTGACCTTGGTGACCTACGCCTGGCACCACGAAGTGGACTGGATGATCGGCTTGCCGCTGGCCATCGGCGGCCTGCTCAGCATCAGTTGGGGCGTGAAGGTCGCCCATGCCATGCCGGAACGCCTGCTGCGCGGCCTGTTCTGCGCCTTCCTGGTGGTGTGCGCGGTGATGCTGACGTTTAAAGTCTGAAGCCCTCGCGGATGTAATCGGCCAGGCACTCGGTGATCGGCGAGGTCATGTTGGCGTTGCGTAACAGGTGCAGGTTCATCGACGGCAGCGGCGGGAAGCCTTCGTCGCTGCCGAGTACGCGCAGTTCCTCGGTCACCAGGCTTTCCATGCAGATCATCACCGCCAGCCCGGCATTCACTACCGCCTGGATCGCCGCGACGTTGGAGCTGTGATACGCCAGGCGGTAGTCCCGTCCGGCCGCCTCCAGCGCGGCGCAGGTCCATTGGGTATAGACGCAATCGGTGCCGGAGACCGCCAGCGGCAGCGCATCATGTTCGTCCACGCAAAAGCACGGCGATGCCGCCCACACCATGCGTTCGGTACGCAGCAGCTCGCCGATTTCATGGCCCGGCTCGCGGCTGACCACGGTCAATGCCAGGTCCCGGCGCTGCATCAACACCGTGGACGACTCGCAGTGCATCTCGATCTGGATCAACGGGTATGCCTTGGAAAACGGCTTGAGAATGCCCGGCAGGAAACGCATTACGTAGTCGTCCGGCGTGCCGATGCGCACCAGCCCCACCATATGCGGCTCGCGCAAGGTGTTGAACACTTCGCTGTGCAGCTTGAGGATGCGTCGCGCATACCCCAGCAACACCTGGCCCTCTGGCGTCAACCGCACTTGGCGGCCATCGCGCTCGAACAGTTTGCGCTGCAGCACGTCTTCCTCCAGGCGTTTCATCTGCATGCTCACCGCCGACTGCGTGCGGTTGACCAACTCTCCAGCGCGGGTGAACCCGCCGTGATCGGCGATGGCGACGAAGGTGCGCAGCACGTCCGTATCAATGCTTGGGTAACCGGACAATTGATCAATCTCCGAGATGGATTGCATAAGAAACATTCGTTGGATTGATCATAGGGCCAAGCACACACTGGCGTCATCCCCAAGGGAGGGTGACGAGATGAAAGGTCAGAAAGGTTTTGTGCTGTTGGCGAAACGCCCGTTTGCCGGGCTATTTCAGGTGATGAGCCGTTGGCAGGTACTGCATCAGGAGCGTCGGTTGCTGGCGAGCTTGAGCGATGACGCATTGAAGGACATCGGCCTCAACCGCGCCGATGTGGAGCGCGAGCGTCATCAGCATTTCTGGCAGGACCCGCTGCGAAAATAACCATGGATGCAGTAGGGTAGGCGGCGAGCCCTCACGGAGACTGCCATGCCTGCCGACCTGTGTTTCTCCCTCAAACAAGCGCGACGCCTGGCGCTGGCAGCCCAAGGGTTTTCCGGGCGTCAGCCGCCGGCGTTGGTCAAGGCCACCCATGTCAATCGCTTGATCGAGCGACTCGGGGTGTTGCAGATCGACTCGGTAAATGCGCTGGTGCGTTCCCATTACCTGCCGTTGTTTTCCAGGCTAGGCCAGTACTCACCGGCGTTGCTGGAGCAGGCCGCCTGGAGCCAGGGGCGGCGACGGTCGCTGTTCGAATATTGGGGGCACGAAGCCTCATTGCTGCCCATGGCGTTGTATCCATTGCTGCGCTGGCGCATGGCACGGGCTCAGCAGGGGCAGGGCATTTATGCGCAGATGGCGCGCTTTGGCCGCGAACAGCAAGCCGTTATCCAGCGCGTGCTGAAGACGGTGGAACAACAGGGTGCGCTGGGTGCTGGCAGTCTGTCGACCCGCGAGGAGCGCGCCGGCCCGTGGTGGGACTGGAGTGACGAAAAGCACGCGCTGGAATGGCTGTTTGCTGCGGGCCTGGTCACCGTTGCCGGTCGGCGTGGGTTCGAGCGCCTCTACGATTTGCCTGAACGGGTGATCCCCGACGCCATCCTGAACACCCAGGTGAGTGAAGCCGAGGCGCAACGTGGCCTGTTGTTGCACAGCGCCACCGCGTTGGGGCTAGGTACTGAAAAAGACCTGCGCGATTACTTTCGTCTGGACCCCGCCGACAGCCGCATTCGCCTTGCCGAACTGGTGGAAGCGGGCCAGTTGCTCAGTTGTCGGGTGCAGGATTGGAAGCAACCGGCGTACTGCCTGCCAGCCCCAACCGTGCCGCGCAAAGTACCGGCCAGTGCCTTGCTGTCGCCGTTCGATTCGCTGATCTGGGAGCGCAACCGCACCGAGCGTCTCTTCGACTTCCGCTACCGCCTGGAGATCTACACGCCGCAACACAAGCGCGTGTACGGCTACTACGTGCTGCCGTTTCTGCACAATGAACGCATCGCCGCGCGTGTTGACCTGCGCGCCGAACGCGCCCACTCACGCCTGGCGGTGCATGCAGTGCACGAAGAAGCGCCAGGTCTGGACGAGGAGGGGATGCGGGCGTTGGCGGTGAATTTGCGCCAGATGGCCGACTGGCTGGGGTTGCAGCAGGTACAGCTCAATTGCCAGAGGCCCAGTGCCGATCGATTGCGCAGCGCGATGATCGGCTTGGATGTTGGCCGTTAGGGCCTCATCGTGGGCAAGCCCACTCCCACATTGGAATGCAGGGTTTGATTGCAATGCATTCCCTGTGGGAGTGGGCTTGCCCACGAGGGCGTCAGCCCAGTCTCAGCGTTTGACCTGCTTCAACGTCTCGGCAATCAGAAACGCCAGCTCCAGCGACTGATCGGCATTCATCCGTGGGTCGCAGTGGGTGTGGTAGCGGTCCGACAAACCATCCTCGGTGATCGGCCGGGCGCCGCCGATGCATTCGGTGACGTTCTGCCCGGTCATCTCGATATGAATCCCGCCGGCATAGGTGCCCTCGGCCTGATGCACCTGGAAGAACGCCTTCACCTCCGCCAGGATCTGCGCAAAATCCCGGGTCTTGTAGCCGCTGCTGGCCTTGATGGTGTTGCCGTGCATCGGGTCGGAACTCCACAGCACTTGTTTGCCCTCGCGCTGCACGGCGCGGATCAGATTGGGCAGGTGGTCGCCGACCTTGCCGGCGCCCATGCGCGCAATCAGGTTGAGGCGGCCGGGGTCATTGTCCGGGTTGAGAATGTCGATCAGGCGGATCAGATCGTCCGGGTCCATGCTTGGGCCGACCTTGACACCGATCGGGTTGTTCACCCCGCGCAGGAACTCGACGTGGGCGCCGTCCAACTGACGGGTACGGTCGCCGATCCACAGCATATGGGCCGAGCAGTCGTAGTAATCGTTGGTCAGGCTGTCACGGCGAACGAAGGCTTGTTCGTAATTGAGCAGCAGCGCTTCGTGGGCGGTGAAGAAGCTGGTCTCGCGCAGTTGCGGCGAACTGTCCATGCCGCAGGCGCGCATGAACGCCAGGGTTTCGTCGATGCGGTCGGCCAGTTGGCTGTATTTGTCGGCCAGCGCGGAGTTGGCGATGAAGTCCAGGTTCCACTTGTGCACTTGGTGCAGGTCGGCAAACCCGCCCTGGGCGAAGGCGCGCAGCAGGTTGAGGGTGGCGGTGGACTGGTGGTAGGACTGCAGCAGCCGCTCCGGGTCCGGCACGCGGCTTTTCTCGTCGAAACCGATGCCGTTGACGATATCGCCTCGGTAGGCGGGCAGGGTGATGCCATCGATGGTTTCATCGTTGGCCGAGCGCGGCTTGGCGAATTGACCGGCCATACGCCCGACTTTCACTACCGGGCAACCGGCAGCGAAGGTCATCACGATGGCCATCTGCAGCAGCACCTTGAAGGTGTCGCGGATTTTCGCGGCGGAGAACTCGGCAAAACTTTCGGCGCAGTCACCGCCCTGCAACAGGAAGGCGCGGCCTTGGGTCACTTCGGCAAACTGACGGCGCAACTCGCGGGCTTCCCCGGCGAACACCAGCGGCGGATAGCTGGCCAGGCTTTGCTCCACTTGCAACAGGTGCGCTGCATCCGGGTACTGGGGTTGTTGCTGGATCGGCAGGGCGCGCCAGCTCTCGGGGCTCCACGGTTGGCTCATCTTGAACTCGATTGGCTGATTGACGGTCGGGCGCCAATGTTATCAGCAATTAGTGCGTGACCTGTTGCCGCCGGTTGGCCGACAATCGCGCCTTTGCCCAGCGGTAAACCCTTTAGGAGCAGTGATGACAGAGGAGCGTGTCGAGCGCGTGCTGGCCGAGGTCCATGATGACTTCGGCATGATCCGAGTGCTCGAAGTGGCCGACTACCGGTTTCTCGAATTCGGCGATGCCATCGAGCAAAGCTGTGTGTTTACCGCCGACCCGAGCTGGCTGGAGTACGACTACACCCGCGCCATGCTG
The DNA here is from genome assembly GCF_042610415.1 of Pseudomonas sp. MD330_10. NCBI lineage: Bacteria > Pseudomonadati > Pseudomonadota > Gammaproteobacteria > Pseudomonadales > Pseudomonadaceae > Pseudomonas > Pseudomonas sp. MD330_10. Next base: position 64,044 of record NZ_JBHGZU010000019.1, on the reverse strand, counting down.
ATCGGCGCGTTGTGCCACGAGCAGCCCGAGAGCGCGCTGTTCCTTGGCCTGGGCGCCGGTACGCTGACCCAGGCATGCCTCAAGTTCCTGCCATTGGAGGATGTCGAAGCCATCGAACTGCGCCCCGACGTGCCGCGCCTGGCCATCGAATACATGGGCTTGGACGACGATCCGCGCCTGTATATCCGCATTGGCGATGCCCTGGAGTTGCTGGAAAGCGCCGAACCGGCCGATCTGGTGTTCGTCGACCTGTATACCGATGTGGGCCCCGGCGTCGGGCACCTGGCGTGGGCCTTTCTGGAGAACTGCCAGAAGAAACTCAACCCTGGCGGCTGGCTGGTAATCAACCAGTGGGCCACCGACGATGGCAAACCGTTGGGCGCGGCGTTGCTGCGCGGTTTGTATCACCGGCATTACTGGGAATTGCCGGTGAAGGAGGGCAACGTCATCCTGTTGGTGCCGTCGGAGTTGGATCAAGAGCTCGACCTGCACGCACTTTCGGCTCGTGCCGAAGCACTGGCAGCGCAACTGGGCTATTCGTTGCAGCCACTGATCAAGGCGATTAGGTCGGCCACTTAGTAGGCTGAGCGCGCCCGTCCGCGCTCTTGTGGGGGAAGGTAGCCCCGGTGGGGGATCATTCTCTTGCTGGATTCGTCCGGTAACGGGCAGGTTTCAAACCAAAGGGTCTTAAAAGTTAAGTGAAACGTTTAAGCGCGTTAGCCAGCGGGGCCGGGCCTTTGTAAAAACAAACCCGATCGATTTGGTTTTTAAAAGCGTTGCAGCCGCGCGTTTATCGGCGGCCGCCGATAAAAAAAGCTCCCTTTTTCGGCTATTTCCGGTATAGTGCGCGCCGGCCTTTAACCGGGCCGCGTTTAGGTAGCGCAATTCCCCGAAGTCAGCTTCGGCTGCACGTCCGCACAGCGGACTCTCCCTTGACGAATCTTTTTCATTCATTCGTTTTCGCAAATCCCCGCCGACAAAGCAGCCAGGGCGACTCTTGAGTCTCAACACGGCATGCGCAGCTTTGGAGCATGGGTCTTTGCGGATGCACTCAGAGGCAGACCCATGACCCAGGAAACCGGCGGCTTCGCCGCTTTTAATCTTAATCCGAACATTCTTGCAGCCGTCGCAGCGACCGGCTACGAAGAACCTTCGGCTATTCAGCAGCAATCGATCCCAATCATCATGGCCGGTAAGGACATGATTGGCCAGGCGCAAACCGGTACCGGTAAAACCGCCGCGTTTGCCCTGCCTATCCTGCATTGCATCGATCCTGCCAAGCGCGAACCGCAAGCCCTGATCCTGGCGCCAACCCGTGAGTTGGCGCTGCAAGTAGCAACCGCTTTTGAAACCTACGCCAAGCAAATGCCTGGTGTAACCGTTGTGGCCGTTTACGGCGGCGCGCCGATGGGCCCACAACTGAAAGCCATCCGTAATGGCGCACAGATCGTTGTCGCCACCCCGGGCCGTCTGTGCGACCACCTGCGTCGTGACGAGAAAGTCCTGTCGACCGTGAACCACTTGGTTCTCGACGAAGCTGACGAAATGTTGAAGCTGGGCTTCATGGACGATCTGGAAGTCATCTTCAAGGCTCTGCCAGCGACCCGTCAGACCGTACTGTTCTCGGCCACGCTGCCTCAGTCGATCCGTGCCATTGCCGAACGCCACCTGCGCGATCCGGAGCACGTGAAGATCCAGACCAAGACTCAGACCGTTACCGCGATCGAACAGGCTCACCTGTTGGTTCACGCTGACCAGAAGACCTCGGCTGTATTGAGCCTGCTGGAAGTCGAAGACTTCGACGCCCTGATCATGTTCGTGCGCACCAAGCAAGCGACCCTGGACCTGGCCAGTGCCCTGGAAGCCAAAGGCTACAAAGCCGCTGCGCTGAACGGTGACATCGCCCAGAACCAACGTGAGCGCGTGATCGACTCCCTCAAGGATGGCCGTCTGGACATCGTTGTGGCGACCGACGTTGCTGCTCGCGGCCTTGACGTTCCACGTATCACCCACGTGTTCAACGTTGACATGCCGTACGATCCGGAATCCTACGTTCACCGTATCGGCCGTACCGGCCGTGCCGGTCGCGAAGGTCGTGCCTTGCTGCTGGTGACGCCGCGTGAGCGCCGCATGCTGCAAGTGATCGAGCGTGTGACCGGTCAGAAGGTGGCCGAAGTCCGCCTGCCTGATGCCCAGGCCGTTCTCGATGCCCGCATCAAGAAACTGACCAACAGCCTGGCACCCCTGGTGGCTGACGCTGAATCGACCCACGGCGACTTGCTGGACCGCCTGACCGCCGATATCGGTTGCACCCCGCGTGCTCTGGCCGCCGCACTGCTGCGCAAGGCCACCAACGGTCAGGCCCTGACCCTGGCTGCCATCGAGAAAGAACGCCCACTGGTTCCGAACAGCGCCCCGCGCGGTGATCGTCCAGAGCGTTCCGGCGACCGTCCGGACCGTGGTGATCGTGAGCGTCGCGCTCCGGTGCCATTGGCCGAAGGCCGTGCCCGTTGCCGTACCGCGCTGGGTGCGCGTGACGGTATCGCTGCCAAGAACCTGCTGGGCGCTATCCTCAACGAGGGTGGCCTGGCGCGTGAGGCTATCGGTCGCATTCAGGTCCGTGACAGCTTCTCCCTGGTGGAGCTGCCGGAAGACGGTCTGGAAAAACTGCTGGCCAAGCTGAAAGACACTCGCGTTGCCGGTAAGCAGCTGAAGCTGCGTCGCTACCGCGAAGATTGATCGGCCCTTGGGCTGATTGATCGAAAATAAAAAATCCCCGACTGGTTCGGGGATTTTTTTTTGCCTGACTTTACGGTTAGTCGAATCGGTAGATGTCCATGCCGAGCGCGCCCATCGTGAAGCCTTGGTGCGCCACACCGAACGTGCCGCCGGCGCCACGCGCGAAGAACAACGGTAACAGGTGTTCGTCGCTCGGATGGCTGCGCACGGCATAGGGCGCCTGGCGACGGTAGTCATGCAGGGCCGCTTCATCATTGGCCGCCAGTTTATCCACCACCCAATCGCGGAACTCCCGCGCCCAGGGCTCGATGCTCTCCGGTCCCGCGTGCCAGTCCAGTTCACCCAGGTTATGGGTGATGCTGCCGGAACCGATCAGCAACACGCCTTGGCTGCGCAGGCCCGCAAGGGCGTGGCCAATGCGAGTTTGCAGGGCAGGGCCCATACGGCTGGGCAGGGAAACTTGCACCACGGGAATGTCGGCTGCCGGGTACATCAGCGAGAGCGGCACCCAAGTGCCATGATCAAAAGGGCGGCGCTCATCGACTCTCGCATTCAAGCCGTCGGCGTGGAGCAATGCGACAACTTCGCTGGCCAACTGCGGGTCCCCTGGCGCCGGGTACTGCACGGCGAACAGCTCGCGGGGAAAACCGCCGAAGTCGTGCCAGGTTTGCGGGGCGGCACTGCCGCTGACCAGTAATTCCTCGCTTTCCCAGTGGGCCGACACAACTACAATGGCCTTCGGTCTGGGCAATTGCGCGGCGAGGCGCTGCAGGGCAGGACCGCTGGCGCCAGGTTGCAGGGCCAGCATGGGCGAGCCATGGGAGATAAACAGGCTAGGGAGCATTTGAAGGGTCCTGAGCGTTAACATGGGCCCATCTTCAATCAGATCATTGATCTAAATCTAATATAAGTTTTAGCAGTATTTGATCGAATTTTTGGGGTGATCCATGGAACCTGAGTTTTGGCATGACCGTTGGGCGACCAACCAGATCGGCTTTCATCAGTCCGACATCAATCCTTATTTGCTGCGGCATTGGCCCTCACTGGCCCTGGCTCACGGTGCTCAGGTGTTGGTGCCGCTGTGCGGCAAGAGCCTGGACCTGATATGGCTGGCCAGTCTGGGGCATCGGGTGCTTGGGGTGGAGCTATCGGAACAGGCTGTGCAGACGTTCTTCAGTGAGCAGGGGCTGCACCCGCGAATTCATCAGCATGGTGCGTTCACGGTGTATCAGGCTGGGTTGATCGAGGTGTGGTGCGGTGACTTCTTTGCATTGGACGCCGAGGTGTTGGCCGACTGCGCTGCGTTGTATGACCGTGCCGCGTTGATCGCTTTGCCGCCGTTGATGCGGGCACGTTATGCCGCGCACTTGAATCGTTGCCTGCGTGCGGGCTGTGAGGGCCTGTTGATCACCTTGGATTACGACCAGGCGCTGAAAGCCGGTCCGCCCTTTGCGGTCACGCAGGATGAGGTGAGGGTGTTGCTCGCGTCGCACTGGACGCTGCAAGTGCTGGAGGAGCAAGACATTCTGGGCGAGAGCTGGAAATTCGTGCAGGACGGCGTGCCGCGCCTGGACGAACGCGCATACCGACTGACCAGGGTGTAAATCGCGCCCACTAAAAAGGGGCGATCAGATCGCCCCTTTTCGGTATTGCCGGTTGCCGTCAGCCGCGACGACGCAAGGCGTCGATGCGCTCTTCCAGCGGTGGGTGGCTCATAAACATGCGAGCCAGGCCCTGTTTGATGCCGCCGTTGATGCCGAAGGCGGTCAGGCTGTCCGGCATATGCACCGGCAGGCCCTGTTCGGAGCGCAGGTGTTGCAGCGCTGCGATCATCGCCCCGGTGCCGGCCAGGCGTGCACCGGCTTCGTCCGCGCGGAATTCGCGTTTGCGCGAGAACCACATCACGATGGCGCTGGCCAGGAAGCCGAGTACCACTTCCGCGAAGATGGTCGCCACGAAGTAGGCAATGCCACGGCCTTCTTCGTTCTTGAAGATCACCTTGTCGACGAAGTTACCGATGATCCGTGCGAAGAACATCACGAAGGTGTTCACCACGCCCTGGACCAGTGCAAGGGTGACCATGTCACCGTTGGCCACGTGGCCGATCTCGTGGGCCAGCACGGCCTTCACTTCATCGTACGAGAAGCGTTCGAGCATGCCCTGACTCACGGCAACGAGCGCGTCGTTCTTGTTCCAGCCGGTCGCGAAGGCGTTGGCTTCATAGGCCGGGAAAATTCCGACTTCAGGCATCTTGATGCCCGCCTCGCGGGACAGCTGTTCAACGGTTTGCAGTAACCATTGTTCGTGGCGGGTACGGGGCTGAGTGATGACCTGGGTGCTGGTACTCATCTTCGCCATCCACTTGGAGATGAACAGCGAGAAGAGCGAGCCGGCAAAACCAAAGACCGCACAGAAAATCAGCAGCTGATTGAGGTTCAGGTCAACCCCATTGGCCGCCATGAACCCGTTGAAGCCAAAAAGGCTCAGGGTGACGCTGGCAATCAGCACGACCGCCAGGTTAGTGGCCAAAAACAGCAGGATGCGCATCATGGTTGTAGAGTTCTCCTCATGCTTAATATGTTGCGTACTGCGGGGTATATAAGGTGCGTCATGGGGCTATTCAACCGAGCGACTATTTCAAACTGTGTCCTACAGCATGAATGTAGAGCCTTGAAGGGATTTTCCCACATGAAACACCGCTCGATATCTGTCCTTAGTTGCCATATTTCCCCATGATTATAGGGAGATGGGGGCAAATAACAGGTTAACGCAGTAAGTGGGGAGGGTGGCGGAATAGAAGTGTTGCCAGATGCTCGCTGTACGACCGGATCTCGGCCGTACAGCTACGTTTCACTACTGGCGATAAGACTTCAGGAAGTTGCCGATACGACCGATGGCCATCTCCAAGTCATCCACGCGCGGCAAGGTGACGACGCGGAAGTGATCCGGCCACGGCCAGTTGAATGCCGTGCCCTGTACGACCAGCAGTTTTTCCGATAGCAGCAGGTCGAGCACGAATTTCTCGTCGTTGAGAATCGGGCAGACTTTCGGATCGATCCGTGGGAAGGCGTACAGCGCGCCCATGGGTTTGACGCAACTGACGCCAGGGATGGCGTTGAGCAGCTCCCAGGTGCGGTTGCGCTGTTCCAGCAGCCGGCCTTGTGGCAGCACCAGGTCGTTGATGCTTTGATAGCCGCCCAGGGCGGTCTGGATCGCGTGCTGGCTCGGTACGTTGGCACACAGGCGCATATTGGCCAGTATGTCGATGCCTTCAATGTAGCTCTGGGCGTTGTGCTTGGGGCCGGAGATGGCGATCCAACCGGAGCGGAAACCCGCCACGCGGTAGGACTTGGACAGGCCGTTGAAGGTCAGGCACAACAGGTCCGGCGCCAGGGAGGCGGTGCACACATGTACGGCATCGTCGTACAGGATCTTGTCGTAGATTTCGTCGGAGAACACCACCAGGTTGTGCTGACGCGCCAGTTCGAGCATGCCCAGCAGCACTTCCTTGGAATACACCGCGCCGGTAGGGTTGTTCGGGTTGATGATCACCAGCGCCTTGGTGTTCGGGGTGATCTTGGCCTTGATGTCGGCCAGGTCCGGAAACCAGTCGGCGCCTTCGTCACACAGGTAGTGAACGGGGTGGCCGCCGGCCAGGGTCACGGCGGCGGTCCACAATGGGTAATCAGGCGCAGGTACCAGCACTTCGTCGCCGTTGTTGAGCAAGGCCTGCATGGACATCACGATCAGCTCGGACACGCCGTTGCCCAGGTAGATGTCCTCGATGCCGACGCCTTCCACCTGCTTCTGCTGGTAGTACTGCATCACCGCCTTGCGCGCGCTGAACAGGCCTTTGGAGTCGCTGTAGCCTTGGGCGGTGGGCAGGTTGCGGATCACGTCTTGGAGGATTTCGTCCGGCGCTTCGAAACCAAACGGCGCCGGGTTGCCAATGTTCAGCTTGAGGATGCGATGGCCTTCCTCTTCCAGGCGTTTGGCGTGCTTGAGCACTGGGCCGCGAATGTCGTAGCAGACGTTGGCGAGCTTGTTCGATTTGCTGACCTGCATGGCGATGTGATCCTGAAAATGAACGATCCAGACGGTGTGGGCACTACCGTACTGTGAAGGCTGCGAGGCCCGCACCCAGAAATACGTTTGAATGCCGGTAGCGCGGGTGCCAGACTGGCGTTTTGAAGAGGCGCAATCATACGTGCCGCCTGATCCATGGAAAAGACACAGATCAGGGTTTTTCAGTTGCCGAGGTGTACCGATGGATAAGTTGCAGAAAACCGTTGAAGAATGGAAAGCGATGCTCGATCCGGAGCAGTACAACGTATGTCGCCTCAAAGGTACCGAGCGACCTTTCAGCGGCAAGTACAACGACACCAAAACGGACGGCGTGTACCACTGCATTTGCTGCAATGAGCCGCTGTTCGATTCCAAGGCCAAGTTTGACTCGGGCTGCGGCTGGCCCAGCTTCTACGAGCCGATCGCCGACAGCGCCATGATCGAGATCCGGGACGTCAGCCACGGCATGATCCGTACCGAAGTCACCTGCGCCAAGTGCGATGCGCACCTGGGGCATGTGTTCCCCGATGGTCCGCCACCGACCGGTTTGCGCTACTGCATCAATTCGGTGTGCCTGGATCTGGTGCCTCGTTGAAGTGAGTAGGTAGCGCGTCGGGAGTGAGTGACGAGATGGCTCGCTCCCAGTCATAAACGTGATCGAGCATGATCAATGCGCTCAATTAAGTTGTGTGCAATTGAATCGCTCGCTATGTTGTGGGCTCTTCCCCCGACACGAGGCACAGCCATGAGCGACAACCTGCTGAGTATTCCCTGCACCACCATCAAGGGTGAGCAAAAGACCTTGGCCGATTTCGCCGGCAAGGCCGTGCTGGTGGTCAACACCGCCAGCAAATGCGGCTTCACCCCGCAGTACAAGGGCCTTGAGCAACTCTGGCAACAGTACAAGGATCAGGGGCTGGTGGTATTGGGGTTCCCCTGCAACCAGTTCGGCAAGCAGGAGCCGGGTGACGAAGGGGCGATTTCAGAATTCTGTGAGCTGAACTACGGTGTCAGCTTTCCGCTGTTCAAGAAAATCGACGTCAATGGCAGCGATGCCCATCCTTTATTTGTGCAATTGAAACAGCAGGCCCCCGGTTTGCTGGGTTCCAAGGGCATCAAATGGAACTTCACCAAGTTCCTGATCGGTCGCAATGGTCAGGTGGTCAAGCGCTTCGGCCCGACCACCAAACCTCAGGACTTGACCCAAGAGATCGAAGCCCTGCTCAAATGACTAACCCACCCGTTGTGTCCCTGGCCCTGGACAACCAATTGTGTTTCAAGCTCTACGCGGCTTCGCGGGCGGTAACCCGTGCCTACAAGCCGATGCTGGATCCATTGGGCCTGACCTACCCGCAATACCTGGTGATGCTGGTGCTGTGGGAGTGGCATGACGCCCCTCCGGCGCAGCCTACGGTCAAGGCGCTGGGGGACCGTCTGATGCTCGACTCGGGCACCCTCACGCCGTTGCTCAAACGTCTTGAACAACTGGCTTGGGTGCAGCGGCAGCGCAGTACCCGGGATGAGCGGGAAGTGCATTTGAGCTTGAGTGAGGCCGGCGTGCATCTGCGCGAGCGGACTTACCAGATGAAGACGCGACTGTTGTGCGACAGCGGCATCGACCTGAACCAGGCGGACGACCTGCGCGATGGTCTGGACCAATTGCTTGGGCAGATCAGAGCGCTGTCGTCTTCGGCACCCACAGATCCAGCAGGGCATTGAGTTCTTCGCGACGGAAAGGCTTGGCCAGGTAGTCGTTCATCCCGGCGGCGCGGCAGCGTTCGCGTTCTTCTGACATAGCATTGGCGGTCAACGCTACGATCGGCAGGTCCGGCCAGCGTCCACTGCTGCGTATCTGCCGACTGGCCTCGTAGCCATCCATCACCGGCATATTGCAATCCATCAGCACCATGTCGAAGTGTTGCTCTTCCAGGCACTTAAGCGCTTCGCCACCATGGCCGGCCACGACCACCTCACAGCCCAGCTTGCTGAGCATGCCCTTGGCCACCAGTTGGTTGACCGGATTGTCCTCCACCAACAGGATGCGCGCGCGGTGCGCTACAGGCGAGGCTTCCACTTGGATCGGATCGAGGATCAGGTGCCCATCGCTGCGCAAGGTGCGTCGCAGAATCTGATACAGCGCGTTGCGGCTCAAGGGGCGGGCCTGTTGCTGCAACGGCGCGAGTGCGGCCACTTCTTCGCTGGGCATAAAGTTGCCGTACGCCGTTACCACCAGAATCGGTGCGGTAATGCCCGGCCGCAGTCGGAACAGGCACTCCGGGCAGTCAGTGATCAGCAGGTCCGGGGTTTCTCCGCTCAAATCATGGTCCTGGGCGTAACAGCGCGGCGTCAGCCCCCAGTAGGGCAGGAGCGTGGTCAGCAGTTCTGTGAGGCCGCTGCTGGCGTTGGTGATGGCGATTACGTCACCGCTGAGCGGCGGCGGCTGCACCGCCGGCAAATGTGCCGGCAGCGGCAGCTCGGCGCAGAATTGGCTGCCAAAGCCGACCTCCGAGCTGATGCTCAAGCGCCCCTGCATGGCTTCACACAGGTTTCGCGTCAGTGCCAGGCCCAGGCCCGTACCGCCAAACTGGCGAGTGATGCCGGCGCCGGCCTGGGTAAACGGTTGGAAAATTTTTACCTGAGCTTCCTGCGCGATGCCGATGCCGGTGTCGCAGACTTCAATGTGGACCTTGCCCTCCTGAACGCTGAGACGCACATCTACGCGCCCGAAGCGGGTGAACTTGAGGGCGTTGGACAGCAAGTTGCTGACGATCTGCCGCACGCGCGTCGGGTCGCCCAGCACTTGGGCCGGAAACCTCGGGTCGATCAGGCAGGTCAGCTCCACGCTTGGCGCGGCGTTCTGCGACAGCAGGTTGGCGGTGTCTTCCACCAGCGCGCCCAAATCGAATGGAATGCGCTCCAGTTCCAACTGGCCGGCATCGAATTTGGACAGGTCGAGGATATCGTTGAGCAACTCCACCAGCACTTTGCCCGAATCGTGGGCGATGGACAGTTGCTGACGTTGCTCGGCGTTCAAGCTGCTGTCCAGCGACAGCGCGATCATGCCCAGCAAGCCGTTGAGCGGGGTGCGGATCTCGTGGCTCATGTTCGCCAGGAACGCCGCGCGGGCCTGAGCCATGCCCAGGGCATGCATTTTGGCCGCCTCCAACTCGTCGTTGGACTGGCTCAGCCGCTGGTTACTGGCCTTGAGTTCCAGGGTACGAGCGGAGACGATATCTTCCAGTTGGCCCAGGTATTCGGTCAGCCGGTCTTCGGCGTGGCGGCGCTGCTGGATTTCAGTCTGCATGTTTTCGAATTGCTGGTTGGCCACGGTGACCAGTACGCCGATTTCGTCATTTTCGTGCCCGGGCGGGCAGTCCAGACGCGTGTGTTTGCGCGTGCTCAATTCACCAATGATGCGTACCAGTGGTTTGGTCAGCATCACATAGAACAGCCCCAACAGGATGCCGGTCAGCAGCAGGCTGCGCACAAAGCCATTGAGCAGTGTGATCTCGGCGCGCCGCAGGAAGCGGCTGCCGAAAGCGTAGGTATCGACGTCCAGACGCAGCACACCCAGTGAGTCGTTGGGCATATGGCTCAGGTAGAGCCGGTCCTCAAATTGGCGATTGGCGCCAAACATCAGGTCGCTGAGGGCGCGGTAGGTGCTTTCCTTGCGCGGCCGTTTTACATCGGCCAGCACCAGGCCGTTGTTGTCGATCAACTGCGCGCGAATGATGGCGGGGGAGTGCAGCAGGCCCAAGGTCAGTTCCTGCGCCAGCTCGGCGTCGATGTTGTAGGCAATACGCGATGCCGGGTTATGGCTGATTTCGATCAGCGAGCGAATTTCACGGTTGATGGATGCGTCTTCGCTGGCATAATCAATGCCGATTTGGATCAGACTGAGCAAGGTTCCCAAGACGAAACCGACCAGCACAGTCAATCGGGCTTGTTTATAAGACAAGCGGTGGGCGAACTTGATATCCATCGAGTGTTGAACCACTTCACGTTTCCCTTCGCCCGGCAAGCATAGCTGAACATCCACAGGCTCTGGCCTGCCCGGCATGAATCGTTTTATACGCAGCCCCTTGCGGTCTGTCGCAGGGTTGCCAATACGCCATCTTTTGCAAGAACTTGCCAGAGGAATAATCGTGGATTCTCGATTGAATGCCTTTCTTGAGCGGGCCGATGCAGTACTTGCCCGCCTGGAACCCCTGCTGCCAGCGCCCCGACAGGCCATCGACTGGAACCAGTGCCTGGCCGCGCGCTGGCAACGCGAGGGGCGCACCGGGTTTCTGTTGCCGCTGGAGGTCAGTCTGGACATGCGCCTGTCCGACTTGATCGGCGTCGACAAGCAGCGCGAGCAACTGGCGCGCAATACTCAGCAGTTTCTCGACGGCCTGCCCGCCAACCATGCGCTGCTGTGGGGTTCGCGCGGCACCGGCAAGTCGTCCATGGTGCGTGCCCTGCTGGCCCAGCATGCCAACGCCGGTTTGCGCCTGATCGAAATCGAGCGTGATCACTTGGCCGATCTGCCACGTGTAGTCGAGCAACTGCTCAAACTGCCGCAGCGCTTTATCCTGTTCTGTGATGATCTGTCGTTCGAGGCCGGAGAGGGCGACTACCGCGTGCTTAAAAGCGTGCTGGACGGTTCCCTGGAACAGGCGCCGGAAAATGTGCTGCTCTATGCCACCTCCAACCGTCGCCATTTGGTGCCGGAAAACCAGAGCGACAACGATAACTGGAAGCGCGTGGACGGCGAACTGCACCCCAGCGAAGCCGTGGAGGACAAGATTGCCTTGTCCGACCGCTTTGGCTTGTGGCTGTCGTTCTACCCGTTCACCCAGGAACATTTCCTGGATGTGGTGGAGCATTGGATCGGCGAACTGGCCAGCAAAGCCGGTTTGCAATGGCAGCGTGACGAAGCGCTCGATATTCTCGCCGTGCGCTGGGCCACCGGGCGCGGCAACCGCAACGGACGTTGCGCGTATCAATTCGCCCGTTACTGGGTGGGCCTCAAATTGTTGGAGCGTCAACCATGATCGATTTGCAACACGCCGGTACAGGCCTGGATGGCTATGCCATGCTCTGCGCGCAGCTGGAGTCGCTGTTAGCCGATGAGCGCGACTTTATCGCCAACAGTGCCCAGTTTTCTGCGTTCCTGTTCAACCAACTGGATGACTTGAACTGGGCTGGTTTTTACCTCAATCGCAATGAAGAACTGGTGCTCGGCCCGTTCCAGGGGCAGATCGCCTGTGTGCGTATTCCGTTCGGGAAGGGCGTCTGCGGTGCAGCAGCAGCCTCGCGCCAAACCCAGCGCGTCGAGGATGTGCATGCCTTCCCTGGGCATATTGCCTGTGACAGCGCCTCCAACAGTGAGCTGGTGGTCCCGCTGGTCAAGAACGGCCAATTGATTGGTGTTCTTGACCTCGACAGCCCTTTGATGGCCCGTTTTACCCAACAGGACCAGCAGGGCATCGAGCAATTGGCGGCGATTTTTCTGCGCTTGACCGACTGCTGATGCCAGAGGGGGCGGACCCGCCCCCTTATGGGTTATCCAGCGCGTGAAGCTGCACCTGCAGCATCCTCTCCAACTCCAGCATCAGCTTTTCGAGGGCCTTCACACCGGCGTCGATCGAAGACCGATCATCATCGCGGCCGCAGGCCTGTTCGAGGGTTTCACACTGTGACGCCAGCGCATTGGCCTGAACGATGCGGGCGGCGCCCTTGATCTTGTGGGCCTGTTCGGTGATCTGCTCATAGGAGGCCTGCGCGTTCATCAGGGCGATCAGCTCCTGACGGTCCTGGCGGCTGCTGTTGAGCAGTTCTTCCAGCAGGCGTCGGCTCATCTGTGGATCGCCGCCGGTCAGGGCCTCGAAATTACCGAGGTCTAGGATCTGGTCGGCAGGGTGCGTGCCGATCTGCGCCAAATGCCGTTCCAGAGCCGTGAGGCTGATGGGCTTGAACAGGCAATCGTTCATGCCTGCCTGTGCGCAACGTTGCTTCTCCTCGGGCTGGGCGTTGGCGGTAAAGCCCAGTACCACACAGGGCGTCAGGCCTTCACGCTGTTCGTACTCGCGGATCGAACGACTCAGTTCATAGCCATTCATGATGGGCATATTGCAGTCGGCGATCACCAGGTCGAAACGCTCCTGACGCCAGGCCTGGAAACCCGCCGCGCCGTTTTGCGCTGCGGTGAACTGATGGCCTAGATAGCCGAGTTGCTGGCACATCAACAGGCGGTTCGCCGGATGATCGTCCACCACCAGCACATTGAGCACTGGCGCGGTGGTCGGCCTTTCGGGTTGGTGTTCGTCCTCGGCCAGCTCAGGCTGCAGGCGTGTCATCTTGAGGTTCACATGCACCTGGGTGCCGACCATGGGCACGCTGCTCAGGCTCAATTGCCCGCCCATCATGGCGCACAGGCTGCGGCAGATCACCAAACCCAGGCCGGCGCCGCTCCTGGCCAGTTGCCCAGAGTTGTCGGCTTGGGCAAAGGGTTCGAACAAGCGCATCTGATCGTCGCGGCTGATGCCGATGCCGGTGTCTTCCACTACCAGTTTCATCTCGACTTGCTGGGCAAGATCGGTGGGCAGCACGTCCACCTTGATTTTGACCTGACCGCGCTCGGTGAACTTGATCGCGTTACTGATCAGGTTCGACAGCACCTGCTTGAAGCGCAGCGGGTCGATCAACACTTCGGTGTCGTCCAGGTCAGTCTTGAACTCCAGTATCAGGCTGAGGGTTTTCTGGCGGGCCAGGCCGTCGAACACACGTACCACCGATTCGATCACTTCCCGCAGGTTTACACGTTCCGGCGCCAGGCTCAGGCGGCCGGATTCGATCCGCGCGATATCGAGGATGTCGCCGATCAACTCCAGCAAGTCCTTGGCCGAGTTATAGGCCACTTCGATGGCGGGGCGGTCGAGGTGGCCCTGGTCCGCGCGCTTGAGCGTCAATTCGAGCATGCCGATCACTGCGTTCATGGGCGTGCGGATTTCATGGCTCATGGTCGCCAGGAACGTACTTTTGGCGCGATTGGCCTCGTCCGCACGTTCTTTGGCGGCACGCAGTTCGTCGAACAATTGGCGTCGCTCGCTGATGTCGATCCAGCCGCCGATGATGCCCTGGACTTCACCCACGGAATCGCGATACGGCAAGATCCAGTGATAGATCGTGAGTTTTTTGCCGCGTATGTGCAGGGCGCGATCCAGGATCAGCGGGTTGCCCTCAGCCACCACACGCTGATAATCGGCGTGGTATTGCGCGGCCTCTTCCGCCATGGCGGTGCTGATCTGCATCGCACTCCTGCCGATCACCTCTTCGCGCTTGACGTCGAACGCCTGCAGGTAGCTGTCGTTGCAGGTCTGCAGCAGGCCCTTGCGGTCGCGCACGTAAATTGGGTGCGGCGTTTCGTTGACCAGGGCGCGCATGAATTCGAACTGGTCATTGAGAGCGCGCTCAGCCATTTTGCGGTGCTTGATCTGGCGCTGCATGTAGGCGTTCCAGGTCAGGGAAATCAGCAGCAACAGGCCGGTGCCGATGATGATGCGCGCAATCAATTGATGATAATTGCGCCAGTAGCTGTCGGAGGCGGCGGTATAGCCGCGCCAGCGACTGTTGATCACCCCCAGCTCGTCCGGAGCGATGCTGAGCAGAGCCTTGTCGAGAATCGAGCTGAGTTCGGTGGCCCCCCGGGACGTTGCCAAGGCAAAGGTGGCCGGCGTGGTGCCAATGCTGAAACTGGTCTGGACCTTATCTTGGAATATCGGTGAAGACAGGAAATAGTTGGCGACCACCAGGGTATTGACCGCACCCTCCACATGGCCTTGTGCAAGGAGTTCGGTTGCCTTGAACGTGTCCCCCGTTTCTACCAGTTGAATCTGCGGAAAGTGCTCGCGCAGGAATTTGATCGGCGGGCTGCCTTGAGTTACCGCCACGCGTTTGCCAGCCATTTGCTCCAGACTGGTGGGCGCCTGGTCTTCCTTGCGCGTCAACATGACGTAGGAGTTTTCCAGGTAGGGGCGGGTAAAGTTCAACTGTCCTTCGCGTTGCAGGCTGGGGGCGATCGCGCCGATGACATCTGCTTCGCCGGCCTCCACCTGCTCGATCATCTCGTTCACATTGCGTCCGCGCTGGATCTCGAAGCGTAAGCCGGTGCGCAGGCGAATCAGTTCCAGCAGGTCGGCGGTGATGCCGCGGAAGTTGCCGTCTGCATCGAAGAATGTCAGCGGTGCGAAGGTTTCGTTCGCGATGACTTTGACCACTGGGTTGTCTTTCAGCCAACGCTCCTCGCGCGGGGTCAGTTGCAGCTTCTGATCGGTCAACAGAATGTCACTGCCGGCACTCCAGCGCTTGGCAATGGTTTCTCGCTCGGAGATGGGCACAGCCATCAGGACGGAGTCGACGATGCTCAGCAGGATGTGCTGGTGCTGCGGCAGGGCAAAGCTGAAGCCGTAGGCTTCGTGCTTACCGAAATTGGCCATGCGCACGTTCTTCAGGTAGCCCTTGTTGATCAGGTAATGGGTGGAAATGGTATCGCCGAGAAACACGTCCGCCTGTTCGAATGCCACTGCATTCAACGCATTCTGGTAAGAGGGATAGGCGCGGATGACCGCGTTGGGGTAGAGCTTTTCCACTTCGCTCAGAGGCAAGTAGTGATAGACCAGGGCCAGGCGCATCCCCGCCAAGCCCTCGCTGAGGCTGCGCGTTTCGCCCTCGCGGGTGACCAGCACCGGTTGATCCACCGCGTAGGGTTCTGACAGGGTGAGGTTGGGGTTGGCGGCTTCGAACCCGTTGGAAGAGCCCAGCAAGTCGATCTCCCCGGACTCAAGGGCGCGAATGGCCGCCTCTCGGGAGGGGTAGCGCACCACTTTGATCGGCAATGCCAGCGCCTTGGCCAGCAGCCCGGCGTAGTCGGCGGTGAGGCCCTCGTAATCGCGGCCGCTGGAGGTGAGATCAAAAGGGGGGTAGTCAGGGGCCGCAGTGCCCAGTACCAGTTCGCGTTTGTTCTGCAGCCATTGGCGTTGAGCCTTGTTCAGGTGGGTTTCCAGTTGTACCGAGCCTGCACGACTCAATAAATTGAAATATTCCGGGCCCGTTGGAGGGGCGGCAGGCACGGCAATGCTGAAGCACAAACCGGCACTCAATAAAATCAGATAGTCCTTTATACGCCTGGGCATCCGCTTTCTCACACTAGCGCGTTTCGTTTTGCCATCTCGATAAGTTCTACCAAGGACTTGGCTTGAAGTTTTTGCATGAGCCGCTTTTTATAGGTGCTTACTGTTTTGTTACTCAAGAACATACCTTTGGCGATTTCCTTGTTAGTCCGCCCTTGTGCAAAAAGTTGCAATACCATCAGTTCGCGATCGTTTACCGCTTTGAATAGTTCAAGTTCCTTTGAAACCGTGGTGTCCGCCCCATTGGCATTCAAAGCCTGGCTGGGAAAGTAGTTGTAACCTGATAACACGGCACGGATGGCGCTGAGCAACTCGCTCAGATCCCCTTCTTTGCACACATAGCCATCGGCGCCCGAGCGCATGCAGCGGGTGGCGAACAGGGTTGGGGATTGAGCCGTCAGCACCAAGGTCTTCATTGAAGTGTTCATGGCATTGAAGCGGCAGAGCACTTCAAGCCCGTCGAGTTTTGGAATGCTGATATCCAGAATGATCAGGTCCGGTTGGCACTCACGGACCATTTGTATGGCGTCGCATCCATTATCGGTTTCGCCCACTACTTTGTAGCCCTCGTGCTCCAACAACATTCGGATGGCGAGCCTTATAACCGGATGATCATCAATTATAAAAACGGTGTTCATGTTTACGTTTCCGTGCAAGTGCAAATAAAGCGGGCACATTAGCTCAGAAGCGGATGCAGGAGCATGAAGTGGAGGGGGAGCAAATATAAAACAGGAAAGTTCCTACATCAAAAAAGGTAAAAGCCTACTGGTTGCTAAGGATTTGTGAAGCGAGATGACAACGTTTCGCTGTTATTTCGGTTTAATCCAGGCATCAGGTGATTAGAAGGACTAGGTGTCATGATCTTGGTCGGTCTACAGGGTTGCAAGACTTGTTTTTATAAGGCGGGTAATGGAAAGAGCAACTGTGAAAGTTCTTCTTTGTTCAATGGCTTTGACAAGTAACCGAGCATGGGCAAACCACGCTCCAGTGCCTGAACATGCAACGCCGACAGCTCTGCGATGGGCAGCCCGCTGAGCAGGATGGCGGCGTTGATAAAGCGTTGACGGCTGGCGATTTCAATCAGCTCCAGCCCCGGTAGATCGGGTAGGCATTGATCACACAGAAGGATGTCGAAAGGCATGTGCGCCTGGGTCATCAGATGGACGGCCTGCGCGGCGTTTTCGCATGGTGTCAGCCGCTCGAAGCCGAAGCTGCGAAGCAGACACTGAGTGGCGAGCAGTTGAAAAGGATGATCCTCCACCAACAGGATGCAAAGAGGGTTACTGGGCATAAAAAGTACACGATGAGTCAAGCGTCGAAGGGGGGCATGTAGGAGCTGTTCGATGACTGTGCCCGGAGCGGGCGCGATTATTCCCCGTGTATCTGTGCGAATTCGATCAGGCCGCTCTGTTCCGTGTGTAGGCAGATTCTGCTCAATCGGCAGGCGGCTTGATCGGGCGGTTATTGAGGGCTGGAGCGACCGGTCATCTCTCGTGCCATTTCAGTGGCATAGCTGTCGGTCATGCCGGCGATGAAGTCGATCATGCGCAGGAACGACGTGTGCAGCGGCCATGCCGGGTCCGGTGCGTTGTTGCCGAGCAAATCGAGAATGCGCCGGTTCTTGAAGGACGGCGTGCGCCCGCCATGTTGCTCCAGTGCGGCGCCGCAGAACGCATTCAGGAGAATTTCCAGGGTGGTGTAAGCGCCGATTTCGTGCAGCGTCTTGCGCTTGTCCTGGAAGATTTTCTTGCGCGCCATGTCTTTGGCGTCCAACACGCAGCGTTTGGCAGGACCGTGCATATGTTCGACCAGATCGCCGGGCAGGGTGCCGGCCAGCAAAGCATCCTGCTGATCGACGAACGCGCGCGCCGCGGCGTTGGTCAGGTGCTCGATGGCCTTGCCGCGCAGGATCGCCAGTTTGCGCCGGCGTGAGTCCTGCGGCCCCAATTGACGGTAGGTTTGCGGCAGGTCGTCGCCCACCAAATCGAGCAGCAACGACTCGACTTCGGCGTACTCCAGCAAGTCCATTTCCAGGCCGTCTTCCAGGTCGATCAAGGCGTAGCAGATGTCATCCGCGGCCTCCATCAGATAAACCAGCGGGTGACGCGCCCACCGTTGGTCCTCCAGTTGCGGCAGTCCGAGTTTGTGGGCGATCTGTTCCAGAATCGGCAACTCGCTCTGGTAGCAGCCGAACTTGTGCTTCTTGTAGCCCAGGGAGTCGGCGTGGCGGGCGGTCCAGGGGTATTTGAGGTAGGTGCCTAGGGTGGCGTACGTCAGCCGCGTGCCGCCGTCGAACTGGTGGTATTCCAATTGAGTGAGCACGCGGAAGCCTTGGGCATTGCCTTCGAAGTTGAGGAAGTCATTGCGCTCGGCGCTGCTCATGTCGTCCAGCCAGCCGCGGCCGGCCGCTTGTTGAAACCAGTGGCGGATAGCGTCTTCGCCTGAGT
The DNA here is from genome assembly GCF_042610415.1 of Pseudomonas sp. MD330_10. Taxonomy (NCBI): domain Bacteria; kingdom Pseudomonadati; phylum Pseudomonadota; class Gammaproteobacteria; order Pseudomonadales; family Pseudomonadaceae; genus Pseudomonas; species Pseudomonas sp. MD330_10. Next base: position 45,620 of record NZ_JBHGZU010000019.1, on the reverse strand, counting down.
GCCCGAACGGCGGGTTACCGATGTCATGGGCCAGGCAGGCCGACTGCACCACCATGCCCAGGTCGCTGGGATCGCACCAGTCGGGCAGGGCGCTGCGCAGGGTCTCGCCCACGCGCATACCCAGGGAGCGGCCGACGCAGCTGACTTCCAGCGAGTGGGTCAAACGGGTGTGGATATGGTCGTTGCTCGACACGGGATGCACTTGCGTCTTGCGACCCAGGCGACGAAACGCGCCGGAGAAAATAATGCGGTCGTGATCTTTATGGAACGGGCTGCGGCCCAATTCTTCCGGGCTGTGCAGTGGTTTTCCAAGACGTTCGCGGGTCAGCAGGGTGGGCCAATCCAAGGCGGGTACTCTCCGTGCGGTGAATGACCCGCCCAGCTTCCCGGTTCCGCCGCGGCGGGGCAAGCGAAAATCTACAGGCCGGCGGCGTCGATATCGATTAACAGTAAGCGCTGACCGTTATCGAAGAATTGTCCGGCGGTGAGGCAGTACTGGTTGGTGGTGGCATCGCGGTAGGTCGAAGACAGCGTCAAGCGGCGCTCCTCCCAACCTTCGGCGAGCAGATGATAAAAGTACGGCCGCCACGACCAGTTGTGGCCAAGGTAGCGGCTATCACTCTGCCAGGCGTCCTGGCGCCACTCGAAATTGGGCGTCAGTTGGGTGCCGTGGCGGTCGCACTGATAAAAGCGCAGCAGCCAGGGGAATGCGGGCAATTGCGGTAACTGGCTCAACGGTGCCTTGGCCTGGGCCCAGCTTTGCAGGATGCTCATCAGCTCGGCCATTTGCTGGCGCAACTGCATGATGCGCCCGCGTTCCGCCAACTTCTGCTGGACGTATGCGGTGCGCAGTTGAGCAAAGCGTGGCACGAAGGCGTCGGTGGCGAACCAGTCCAACTGGGCTTGGGCAAACAAGTAACCTTGTACGTAGCGGGCGCCGCACTCCAGGGCGAAGTTCAGTTGCGCTTCAGTTTCCACGCCTTCGGCGATGATCCAGCAACCGGTCTTTTCCGCCATTTGTGCCAACGCGCGCACCACCTCGCTGCTTGGCCCGCCGCGCGCGGCCTCCTGAAACAGACGCATGTCTAGTTTGAGAATGTCCGGTTGCAACGCGAGCACCCGGTCCAGCTGGGAATAGCCGGCGCCGAAGTCATCGATTGCGATCCGCGCGCCCGCCTCACGGTAGCGCGCCACAACCTCTGCCAGGCGCCTGATGTCGCCCCCCAGTTCGGTGATCTCGAACACGATGCGCTGCGGGTCCACGCCGTGGCTGTGGATCTGTTTCAGGCTCGGCAACGGCTGGCCCGGACGCAGGCGGTTGATCCAGCGCGGTGAGATGTTCAGGCTCAGGAACCAGTCTTCAGGCGCCTCATGCAACCGGCTCAGGGCGTTATCGCGCAGCTGCCGGTCGAGTCGTCGCAGAGCTACGCCGGAGGTACGCGGGTCGGCGAACAGCGGGCCTACGGACTGCAGGCGACCGTCAGCCAGGCGCAGGCGACCCAAGGCTTCCACGCCGGCAATGCGGCCGGTGGCGGTATCGATGAAAGGCTGGAAGCAGGCGAGCGGTTGCCCGTCGATCACAAGGCCTCCTTAAGAGAGGTGGCGAAAAAAAGGCCCGCCCCTCGTGAACAAGAGGCCGGGCCGATTCTGTTAGCAAGAATGCAGCCAGCGAGGGCCGGCGCAGCTCAGTCTTTGCGCGAACGCCCTTGCATGGCCAGTTTGATCAACGGGATCAAACCCGCACCCAGGCGCACCAGACGCGTCACGCTGCTGATACTGCCGCCCTTGGCGCCCTTGCCAGTGAGGAAGCCCATCAGCGTCACCGCCGCCACGCCCCACAGCGGCGCGTGCTTGATGCCCAGGTTCTCCTGCCAGTTATGCCGCATGTCGCGCATCTTATGCAGGGGCGTGAGCAACTGCTGGGATTCGTGGCGGATTTCCTGGCGGTGCATTTCCATGCGCAGGCGGATCAAGGCCTTGCGCATTTCTCGCCGGGTGGTGGATTGCGGAACTTCAGTCAGGCTCATGGCAGCAGGCGCTCCCGGTCATTGGCCAACTCTTCGAGGGTGGCATGGAACGGTGTGGATTCATCGAACACCGCGGCTTTCAAGCGTACCCCGCAGAACGCGGCGGCCAGGCTATAAAACACGCAGAGGCAGATGATCCCTGTCAGGCGGTAGCCGGTGTCCCACACCAGAATCATCACCAGAGTCGACAACCCCACCAGCAACAGCAAAGCGAACACCAGGGCCAGGCCTGCGAACAGCAGCAGGCTGACGGTGCGGGCTTTCTGCTCCTGCAACTCGATGCCGAACAGTTCGACGTGGCTGTGCAGCAAGCCTAGAACGGCAGCGCCCAGGCGTCGTGAGGTAGAACTTGCGCCCGTAGACGAGCCACTTTCGCCGATAGACATAATTTAGCGCCTTGTAGCCAGCAGACCGATCAGAAAGCCCACGCCGGCGGCAATACCGATGGACTGCCAAGGGTTGGCCTGCACGTAATCTTCCGTTGCGGTGACCGCCGCCTGGCCGCGTTCGCGCAGGGAGTCTTCGGTCAATTGCAGGGTTTCACGGGCCTTGAGCAGGCTCTCGTGAATCTTGCTGCGCAGTTCATCGGCCTGGTCGCCGGCGAGGATAGCGGTGTCGTCCAGCAACTTTTCGGTGTCGCTGACCAGGGTTTGAAAATCCGCCATCAGTATTTCTTGAGCAGTCTTTGCAGTGGTTCTGGCCATGGGTATCTCCGTGATTGGCTGATCGGTGCGTGTGGTTTCGAGTCACCGGCGTCGGTGAAGGTTCATTGCGATTGCCTGGTACAGCTTTTGCTTTGGCTTGGTGCGCGGGCCCCACGGCCTGCGCTGAATCCGGGCGGTCGAGGCCAATGCCTTGAAAAACCTTACCCTAAAACACTTAAACCCGCGGAAAAACCCTGTCGGCAACGGCCTATTGTGATGTTCGCTGCGCTAAAGCGGTTCATGCCCCCAACAGAGGGGTGGTTCCGCCGGTTCCAATTTAGTGCGCGGATTTCTGGCTTGAACCGCTTTGGTGCTTTTTGCCCTGACTACAGGCCTGCCAGCTTCCATGGACACTCTACAAAGTGCGGTGGACACCCTCGTCCATAGCTCCAACACCCTGTTTATTCTGATCGGCGCGGTCATGGTCCTGGCCATGCACGCCGGCTTCGCGTTTCTGGAAGTCGGTACGGTGCGTCAGAAAAACCAGGTCAACGCGCTGTCGAAGATCCTCAGCGATTTCGCGATCTCGACCCTGGCTTACTTCTTTATAGGCTATTGGATCTCCTACGGCGTGAGCTTTATGCAGCCGGCGGCGGTGATCAGTGCCGATCATGGCTACGGTCTGGTGAAGTTCTTCTTCCTGCTGACATTCGCCGCGGCAATTCCGGCGATCATCTCCGGGGGCATTGCCGAGCGTGCGAAATTCGCGCCGCAGTTGTGCGCCACCGCGTTGATCGTGGCCTTCATTTACCCATTTTTCGAAGGGTTGGTGTGGAACGGTAATTTCGGTCTGCAGGCCTGGTTGCTCAGCACTTTCGGTGCCGGTTTCCATGACTTTGCCGGCTCGGTGGTGGTGCATGCCATGGGCGGTTGGCTGGCGCTGGCGGCGGTGTTGCTGCTGGGCCCGCGCAACGGTCGCTATCGCGAGGGGCGGCTGGTGGCGTTCGCGCCGTCGAGCATTCCGTTCCTGGCGCTGGGTTCGTGGATTCTCATCGTCGGCTGGTTTGGCTTTAACGTGATGAGCGCGCAGACCCTTAACGGCGTCAGCGGTCTGGTGGCGGTCAACTCGCTGATGGCGATGGTCGGCGGCACCGTGGCTGCCCTGGTGATCGGTCGCAACGACCCTGGTTTTCTGCATAACGGGCCGTTGGCCGGATTGGTGGCGATCTGTGCTGGTTCCGACCTGATGCACCCGGTGGGCGCATTGGTCACCGGTGTGGTGGCCGGCGGTTTGTTCGTGTGGTGTTTTATCGCGGCCCAGGATCGCTGGAAGATCGACGACGTGCTGGGTGTGTGGCCGTTGCATGGCCTGTGCGGCGTGTGGGGTGGAATTGCCTGCGGCGTCTTTGGCCAGACGGCCCTTGGCGGTTTGGGCGGCGTGAGCCTGACCAGCCAGTTGATCGGCACCTCCCTCGGTGTGGCGGTGGCGTTCGGCGGCGGCCTGTTGGTGTACGGCGTGATCAAGCGCGTGCATGGGCTGCGTCTGAGCCAGGAGCAGGAGTACTACGGCGCGGACCTGTCGATCCACAAGATCGGTGCGGTCAGTCAGGATTGATCGGCGCCTCATCGTTGTCGCTGGGCGGTGCGTGAAAGCCGTGCAGCAGGCGATAGCGGTTTTGCCGCACTTCATCAACGCGCGCCTGCACCTGTTGATCCGGCAGGCCCAGCAGGAGCAAGGCGTGGGAGGCGAGCATCAGGCTCGACTCCAATAACTCGGGCACCACTTCAGTGGCGCCCGCTGCTTTCAGTTCGGCCCACTGGCTATCATCGCGGGTGCGCACCAGGATCGGCACCTGGGCGTTGATACGGCGCGCCTCTTTAAGCACCACCAGCGCGACATCGCTGTTATCTACAGCAATCACCACCAATCGCGCGCGCTCTATGCCCACTGCGCTGAGCAGGGCGCCGCGCCGGCAGTCGCCGTAATGCACGCTGCTGTCTTCGGTCGCCGCTTCCTGAACCCGTTCCGGGTCATCATCCAGAGCGATGAATGCTTGTTGCTCGCGACGCAGAAAGCGCCCGATGGACTGGCCGACACGCCCGTAACCGCAGATCACCGCATGGTTGCGCAGCTGCGCATTGAGCGCGGTGATGGTCTCCAGTTGCACCTGCTGATTGGGTTTGCGATGCAGGCGCAGGGCGATGGCCGGCGCGGCGCGCAATAGCAGGGGGGTGAGCAGCATCGAGCAAAACGTTGCGGCGAGCAGCAGGCCGTTGAATTGATCCGGGATCAGCCGGCTCTGCTGCATCTGTGCCATCAAGGCGAAGCAGAACTCGCCGCCCTGAGCCAGGGCCAGGCCGCTGCGCCAGGCGGTTTCCATGTCGCTGCCGCGCAGTTTGACCAGCACGGCGACCACGCAGCCCTTGATCAGCATCAGCGTGAGGGTCATGCCGAGGATCAACAGGCTGTGGCTGAGGAACAATTGCAGGTCGATCAGCATGCCGATGCTGACGAAAAACAAGCCCAGCAGGATGTCGCGAAATGGTCGGATATCCGCTTCGATCTGATGGCGGTAATGGCTTTCACCCAGCAACATCCCGGCCAGGAACGCGCCCAGGGCAGGGGAGAGGCCGAGCAAATGGGTGAGCCAAGCGGTCAGTAGCACAATCACCAGGGCCAGCAACACAAACAGCTCCGCCGAGTGGGACGCGGCGACCTCACGGAACAGGCGCGGCAACAGCCAGCGGCTGGCAAGCAGCAGGCCGATAAACAGCACTACGGTCTTGCCCAAGGTCAGCGGCAACGCCAGGTACCAGGCCTGATCGCTGCTGCCGGCGAACACCGGCACCAGCGTCAGCAGTAACACTGCGACCACGTCCTGAAACAGCAACACGCCAATTGCATTCTGGCCATGGCTGCTGAAAATCTCGCCAAGGCTGCCCAACTCCTTGCTGACGATGGCCGTGGACGACAGCGCCAACCCCGCGCCGAGCAACAGCGCAATTCCGGGCGCCACCCCCAGTAGCATCAATGTGGCCCCCAGCAGCGCGCCGCACCCCAGTACCTGCAAGCTGCCCAGGCCAAACACCACATGGCGCAGGGCGAGCATCTTGTTCAGGGAAAATTCCAGGCCCAGGGAAAACAGCAGAAACACTACCCCCAGCTCGGCGAGATCGGGCAGCTCTTCGCTATCGTTCACCCAATCCAGCGCGGTGGGCCCCACGGCCAGGCCTACGCACAGATAGCCCAACACGGGCGGCAATTGCAGCCGGCGAAACAGGGCGATCACCACCAGGGATGACGCCAGAATGATCAGCAGGTTGGCGAACACAAACCTCTCCGTTACAGGGTCAGCGGACAAAAAGCCGCGAGAATGGCTGAATCAGTTATAGGCCATGGTGACTTGGGTCAGGTCTTTTTGGGGCGGCATGCACAACTCGCCACCCTCGGTAAGCAGGCTTAGAATGACCCACCTTATTCTGATCAGGCCCATTCGTCATGCTTCCTGAATGCCAGCTGTTCGGCACCCTGGGTTGCCACCTGTGTGAGTTTGCCGAAGCCGAAATCATGCCGCTCGTCGAACATGGGTTGCAGGTTGAGTTGGTGGATATCACCGATCCCGAGGACTTGACCGAGGTCTACGGCCTACGGATTCCGGTGCTTCGACGGGCAGACACGGGCGCGGAACTGGACTGGCCGTTCGACACCGACCAGGTGGTCGCCTTCCTTCTCTGACGTCATGGCGATGGCGGGTTTCCAAATATTACGCTACTGTATGTTTGTACAGCGATGGAATAGAGGGAACGCCCGTGGTGAATGTTGAACAACTGAAAAGCAGCGTCAATCGCATGTCCGCCGACATCGTGCGCGATGCGGTGAACGAGCTGCGCCTGGACGGTCTGGTCACGGAAGGTAAGACGCCGTTCAACAAAGTGCATTTCAATACCTGCTTTGCCGAGATCGAAGCGCTGTTTCAGCGTGCCGGCTATCACAAGCAGTTGGACGTGGTGGGTTACCAAGGCTTGCTGTACGCCCTCTACGATCCGGGGCGTTGGGAGGCGGTGGACGTGTTGCGTTGGCTCAAGGAGTTCACCGAAGCGGCCAGTGCCTCGCCGATCCTGCGCGCTGAATTAGCCAAGGCCTGAGATCCGCCCTAGGCTCGATCCCGCTCCATGCGGGATAATGCCCGCCGATTTTCCCAGGCTTCGAGCGTCTTCATGTCCACTTCCGGTTTTTCCGCGTCCCAGCACCAGGCCAGCACCTTGTATCTGCCACCGGGCCCTTGGGCTACGGTGCTGGACTGTCTGTGCACGCACTTCCCCGCGATCAGCCGCGAACACTGGTTGGACCGCATCGCTCGCGGTCGCGTGCTGGACATCAACGGCGACCCCATCCAGCAAGATCTGGCCTACAGGGAAGGCCTGTGCATCTACTATTTTCGCGAGGTGCCCAACGAAAAGGTCATCCCGGTGCAGGAAACTATTCTGTATGCCGACGAACACTTGGTGGTGGCCGATAAACCGCACTTCCTACCCGTGACGCCGGCCGGCGAATACGTCGAACAGACGCTGTTGCGCCGCCTGATTCGTCGCCTGGACAACCCGTCGCTGGTGCCCCTGCATCGTATCGACCGGCACACCGCGGGGCTGGTGCTGTTCTCGGCCAACCCCCACAGCCGCGCGGCGTATCAGCAGCTGTTTCCTACGCGCAAGATCGATAAATTTTACGAAGCCATTGCCCCCGCGCTGCCGGATCTCACCTTTCCCTTGGTACACAAAAGTCGTCTGGTGGACGGTGAGCCCTTCTTTCGCATGCAGGAAGGTCCCGGTGTCAGCAACACCGAAACCGCGGTGGAGGTTCGCGAAAAACATGGCGAGCTATGGCGTTACGGCCTGTTCCCGGTCACCGGCAAGAAGCACCAGTTGCGCGTGCACATGACCGCGCTGGGGGCGAGTATCTGCAATGACCCGTTTTACCCCGACGTGCTCAAGGACGCCGTGGACGACTACGCCAACCCACTTAAACTGCTGGCCCAGGGCGTGCGTTTTGTCGACCCGGTTACCGGCCAGACGCGCGACTTTCGCAGCCGCATCACCCTCGATTGGTAAGCCCCGGAAACGACAAGGCCCGCGCGAGGCGGGCCTTGTGGGCAAACGCTTAAGACTTACAGGTCTTTAACGGTGCGAACCTGGTCTTTATTGATACGGGTGTGCTTGCCGTCCAGCTGTTCGAATTCGTAGAAGCCCGAATCTTCATCGTATTTCGGGGTGTCGACGGCCTGGATTTCACGACCGTCATTCAGGGTGACCACGGTAGGCGAGGCGCAACCGGCGAGGGTAGCGAGGCCCAGGGCGAGCATGAAAGCGGCGATGGTCCGTTGAGTCATGGGTGTGTCTCCAAGAGAATTCTTTGAAATTGCTGACCTTGTGACGCGTAAGGCGTCGCCAAAGTTCCTTGTACGAAAGTTCATTCTGACACGTCAGACTTCTGGTGCAACAGTTCGGGTGTGTTCAAGTTGGCCAGGCGTGGATCATTCGCCGGGCATTCCAGGCCCACGCCACCCAGTTGCAGGAGGATCTTGCGCGGGCTGCGCTCGCCAGCGTGCCAGGCTTGTTCTACCGCGTTCCTGAGGTGCGTTGGGATGATGCAGATCAAGGGTTCCCAGAATTCCCCATGGCGCACCATCACCGGCGACTGCGGGGTGCGTCGGGCCGTGTCACGCAGGTCGGCGAGCAGGCGCGCGTCGATATGCGGCACATCGCAGGGCAACACCAGCAAGTGCTCATGGCGCGCGGCGGCGAGGCCGGCGCGGATACCGGCGAGCGGCCCGGGGAAGTCCGCGCTGTCGTCGTTTACTAGGTGATCGGCGTATGCCGCGTAACGGTCTTGGTTGCGGTTGCAGGAGATGATCAAGTCGTCGGTCAGCCCGCGCACCAAGCCCTGCAAGTGCGCAATCAGCGGCTGGCCGCGCCAGGTTAGCAAGCCTTTGTCCTGGCCGCCCATGCGTTGGCCGCGGCCACCGGACAGCAATAGAATCGAACAGGGCAGAGGGCACGAATCAAAGGACATGGTGGTTCCGCAGCGGCAAGCAAAGGAGGGCCTGTGATATAACACCGGGCTGTTCCTTCGACAACCGGACCGTGCCATGAAAGCCAAGGTTGATGCGCCTTTTGTACCCCTGAATATCGCTGTATTGACCGTCAGTGACACCCGCACCCTGGATACCGACACCTCGGGCCAAGTCTTCGTCGACCGTCTGACCGCCGCCGGCCATCGCCTGGCCGAGCGCGTGCTGCTCAAGGACGATCTCTACAAGATCCGCGCCCAGGTTGCCCACTGGATCGCCGAAGACGTGGTGCAAGTGGTGTTGATCACCGGCGGCACTGGCTTTACCGGCCGCGACAGCACCCCCGAAGCGGTGAGCTGTCTGCTGGACAAGCAGGTCGACGGCTTTGGTGAGCTGTTCCGCCAGATATCCGTGGCTGATATCGGCACCTCCACCGTGCAATCCCGCGCGCTGGCTGGTCTGGCCAACGGCACCCTGGTGTGCTGCCTGCCGGGCTCCACCAATGCGGTGCGCACCGGTTGGGACGGCATCCTCGCCGAGCAGTTGGACAACCGCCATCGCCCGTGCAACTTCGTCCCGCACCTCAAACTGGCTGAACCTTGTGAATCCCGTGGGTAAGCCCGGCAAGGCCGGCGCCCTCATGCCGGTAGAGCAGGCGCTGCAACAGCTGCTGGACCTGGCCGACGCCACGCCGATTCGCGAGCAGGAGACGTTGCCCCTGGCCGGCTGCGACGGTCGCGTACTCGCGCATGCGCTGATCTCCACCCTCGACCTGCCGCCCTGGCCCAACAGTGCCATGGATGGCTACGCCGTGCGCCTCTCTGACTGGACCGGCGAGCCGCTGGTGGTTAGCCAACGTATCTTCGCCGGTCAGGCGCCGCAGCCCCTGGCGGCAGGAACCTGCGCGCGGATTTTCACCGGTGCGCCGGTCCCCGCCGGCGCCGATTGCGTGGAGATGCAAGAAAACGCCGTGGTCCACGCCGATGAACGGGTGAGCTTCAGCGAACCCCTGCGCACGGGCCAGAACATCCGCCCCCAGGGCCAGGAAACCACCGTCGGCGAAACCGTGCTCGACGCGGGCACGCGCCTGGGGCCCATCGAGCTCGGCTTAGCCGCGTCCTTGGGCTGCGATGGCCTGGCCGTGGTGCGTCGCCTGCGGGTGGCGGTGCTGTCCACCGGCGACGAACTGATCGAACCGGGCTTGCCCCTCGGCCCGGGGCAGATCTACAACAGCAATCGCCGCGTGCTGTGCAGCTGGCTGGCGCGGATGGGCTGTGACGTGATCGATGCCGGGATTCTGCCTGACGACCTGGAACAGACCCGTGGGCGTCTGGCCGGGTTGGGCAGCGCTGACCTGATCCTGTCCACCGGCGGCGTGTCGGTGGGGGAGGCGGACTTCCTCGGCGTCGCCCTGCGTGAAGAGGGCGAGCTGGCGTTATGGAAGCTGGCGATCAAGCCAGGCAAGCCGCTGACGGTCGGCCATTTTCGCGGTGTGCCGGTGATCGGTCTGCCTGGTAACCCGGCGTCTACCCTGGTGACGTTTGCGCTCTTGGCGCGCCCGTACATCCTGCGGCGTCTAGGCGTACTCGACGTGACACCGTTGCGCTTCGAGGTTCCGGTGGGTTTCGAATGGCCCAAGCCGGGCAACCGCCGCGAGTACCTGCGCGGGCGTATCGAGCAGGGCCGCGCGGTCATCTATCGCAACCAGAGTTCCGGTGTGCTGCGCAGCGCGGCGTGGGCAGAGGGATTTGTGGAGGTGTTGGAAGGCACAACGCTTAATGTGGGGGATCGAGTCAACTTCATTCCGCTGAGCGAAGTCCTCAACTGAATAAAAAGTCTGAGTGTGGGAGCGAGGACACTGATAGCGGAGTAACAGTCACCTAATGGCTGGCTGAATCACTGCCATCGGGGGCAAGCCCCCTCCCACCCTTGATAATCATTGCCTGGGCTGGATCATACGGCGCAGCACCGCGCAAACCATACTGCTTCCCCCGGTATCAACTGAAAAGCCGGCTCAAAATGTGGGAGGGGGCTCGCCCCCGATGACGGCTCGCTATTCAGTAATCGTCTCCGCGCTCGGTCACATCCCGCTCCACCGGTCCCGCATGCGGGTCAAATCCCACCGGGAACTTGCCTTTCAATGTCCAAGCAAACGCAATGATCTCGGCAATGGTGCGATACAACTCCTCGGGAATGCTGTCGCCCAATTCCATGCGGGCCAGCAGTTTTACCAACTCGGCGTTTTCATAGATCGGTACTTCGTTTTCCCGCGCCAGCTTGAGGATGGCTTCGGCCAGGGCATCATCGCCTTTGGCGGTGAGCGTCGGCGCCTGCTGGCCGTCGTACTTGAGGGCAATCGCCTGGCGAGATGATTCGGTGGTCTTCATGCGGTTTCGTCCACCCAGCGTTGTTCCAGGCCTGTCTTGGGGCCCCGTGGCGGCGTGCCAAGGTGGCAGTCGAGGTCGCCGACGTTGAGGCCCGAGGTCACCAGGCGCTCGCGCAGACTGCCCAAATGGCTTTCGATCAGGCTCGCGGTAAACGGTCGGGTCGCCCACAGTTGGCTCGACAACTTGCCCTGGCTCAACTGCGCCTGCACCTGCAATGGGCCCAGGGGTTCCATATCGAAGGCCAGCTCAACGCGCCAGAGCATCTGCTTGGCGTCCTTATTGGCTTTGCGTTCGGGCTGATCCTTGTCCGGCGCCGGTTCTTCACGCTGGAACTTGACCTGCAACGGCACGATGTCCTGCAGGGTGCGCATGGGGATTTCCAACTGCCAAGTGGTTTGCAGGCGGCCATCGGCCGTAGTGCCGGTTTGTTCCAGGCTCGACAACTGATGGCTCTGCAAGCGCGAGATCGCCCCGGCGGCCAGGCGCAGCAGGTTTTCCAGATCGCCTTCGCCCTCCAGCTTGCCCATCAGGCGCTCGGGCAGAGGGAAGCTCACCGGTGCCTGGCGTGCGCTGACTTGCCCCAAGGTATTCAGCGGGCTGCGCACAAAGTTCGGCAGCATCTGGGCCAGGGTGTTGGCGGCCAGGATGGCATTGAGGTTGGTATTGGCGGGCAGGGCGGGGACCAGGTCGGCGACCAACCGCAGCAGCGCACCTTTCATATCCAGGGGCGGTACCTGCGGGTTCTGGCCGGCCAGCAGTTTGGCCTCCAAAAACGCGCCGCTGTTCTGAATCACCTGGGCCAGCACTTTCGGGTTGCTCACCTGGGCCAGGTCCGGCAGGGTGGCCAGCAGACGGTCGGCGGCGGCGCGTAGGTCCGCCGAGGTACTGCCCTCACGCGGTAAGTTCTGCAACGCGTTGAACACTGCATCCAGCGAACCTTGGCGGCTTTGTTGGGTCGCCAGCTGTTGCGTAACGGCCAACTGATCCTTGAGCCCGCTCAATGGCACGAAATTCAAGGTTTGCGCGTTCTGCACCACCGCGCTGAGCAGGCTGCCGACGCGCAACGGCTGCGCGCTCTCCACGGTCAGCGTCGCGCCGGCCATGGCGCTGTTGAGCACTGTGACCAGCGAGCGGTAGATCGCCGGCTGTGTGGTGCCCTGGGGCAACACCTGGGTGGTCAGCACCTTGGCCTGCAGCAGCGTGCCTTCGGGGATTTTGCTGGTATCGATGCGCGTCAGGGCGGCGACGTTGGCGCTCAACGCTTGCTGCAGACTCAAGGTCAGGTTGCCTGCAGCCGTCTGACTGACCGCCACATTGCTGCCCAGGGGCAACGGCTGTGGGCTGCTGGCTTGCACCAGGGTCTGGCGGCCGCCATCGAGGGTCAGCTTGAGCAGCAACTGGAAAGCCTCGCCGCCTTGTTTGAGGGCGATGACTTCCGCATTGGCGGTTTTCCCCGGGTCGATCAGCCCCGTCTGCGGCTCCAGCAGTTTAAGCAGTGCGCCGGCCGCCGGCAGCGATGGAGCGCCACTCGCCGGGCTGGCAGGTAACGTAGGAAGGTTGATCTCACCGGTCATTGCGTGCGCCGTCTCTGGGGAAATTGCCCTCTTTAGAGTAGGGCATCGCATGTATAATGCCGCCCGTCTGCAAAGAGAGCGGTAAAAACCTCACAACTATTTGATCCAGCTCTCTAAAATCGGTCGCCAAAGCCGTTATTGTGCATCTCTCTTTAACGGCCGCTGCACCGCCGACTTGAACCGTAAAGGCCCGCGATCTTTTGACCAGCCCTCTTCTTGAAGCCGTAGCGCTTGCCTGTGAACGCGACCTGCGCCTGCTGTTCGAGCACCTCGAACTGCGGCTGGCGGCCGGCGACATGGTGCAGGTCAGTGGCCCCAACGGCAGTGGCAAGACCAGCCTGCTGCGCCTGCTGGCCGGGTTGATGCAACCCACGGCCGGTGAAGTGCGCCTCAACGGCAAGCCTCTTAACGAGCAGCGCGGCGAATTGGCGCGCAATCTGATCTGGATCGGCCATGCCGCCGGTATCAAAGATGTGCTCACTCCCGAAGAAAACCTCAGCTGGCTCACCGCCCTGCATCACCCCGCGTCCCGCGAGGCGATCTGGCAGGCGCTGGCCGCTGTCGGCCTTAAAGGCTTTGAAGACGTGCCTTGCCACACCTTGTCCGCCGGCCAGCAGCGCCGTGTCGCTCTGGCGCGCCTGTATTTGCCGGGCGCGCCGCTGTGGGTTCTCGATGAACCCTTCACTGCCCTGGATAAGCAAGGCGTGGCCCAATTGGAAGAACACCTGGCCCGGCATTGCGAGCAGGGCGGTCTGGTGCTGCTCACCACGCACCACAGTTTGACGCGGGTGCCCGCCGGTTACCGTGAGTTGGACCTGGGGCGGTGGTCGCTATGAGTGTGTTCGCCTTGCTGGTCGCCCGCGAAGCGCGCTTGCTGTGCCGCCGCCCAGCTGAATTGGCCAACCCGCTGGTGTTCTTTGCCATCGTGATTGCGTTGTTCCCGCTGGCGGTCGGTCCCGAGACTAAACTGTTGCAAACCTTGTCGCCGGGACTGGTGTGGGTAGCGGCGCTTTTGTCCGTCCTGCTCTCGCTGGACGGGCTGTTTCGCAGTGATTTCGAGGACGGTTCTCTGGAACAGTGGGTCCTTTCGTCGCACCCCCTGCCACTTCTGGTGTTGGCCAAGGTACTGGCACACTGGGCTTTTTCCGGCTTGGCGCTAGTCTTGCTCTCGCCGCTGCTGGCGATGATGCTGGGTTTGCCCGTCGAATGCCTGCCGATCCTGCTGCTGAGCCTGTTGCTCGGTACGCCGGTCCTCAGCCTGCTGGGGGCGGTGGGCGCGGCGCTGACAGTAGGTTTGAAGCGCGGCGGGCTGTTGCTGGCGCTATTGATCCTGCCGTTGTACATCCCGGTATTGATCCTCGGCAGCGGTGCCTTGCAAGCCGCGCTCATGGGCATGCCGGCAACCGGTTACCTGCTGTGGCTTGGCAGCCTGACCGCCCTGGCGGTAACCCTGACACCTTTTGCGATAGCCGCCGGCCTGAAGATCAGCGTCGGCGAATAATGAGGTCTGGCCGGGCGTTATGCCTTCGCCAGTAAAGACCCTAAGCTGCTTGCCACGACAAGCGGTAACCGTGACGGAAACAGCAATGAACTGGACCTGGTTTCACAAGCTCGGCTCGCCCAAATGGTTTTATGGCATCAGCGGTAAATTGCTGCCGTGGTTGAGCCTCTTCGCCGCAGCGCTGATCGGCATCGGCCTGGTCTGGGGCCTGGCCTTCGCGCCGCCGGACTACCAGCAAGGCAATAGCTTCCGGATCATCTATATCCACGTGCCCACCGCGCTGCTGGCCCAGTCCTGCTACGTGATGCTGGCGGTGTGCGGCATTGTCGGGCTGGTGTGGAAGATGAAACTGGCCGACGTGGCCCTACAATGCGCCGCGCCCATCGGCGCGTGGATGACCGCCGTGGCGCTGGTCACCGGCGCCATCTGGGGCAAACCCACCTGGGGCTCGTGGTGGGTGTGGGATGCACGACTGACGTCTATGTTGATCCTGCTGTTTCTGTACTTCGGTCTGATTGCGCTGGGCAATGCGATCAGCAATCGTGACAGCGCCGCCAAGGCCTGCGCGGTACTGGCCATCGTCGGTGTGATCAATATTCCGATCATCAAGTACTCGGTGGAGTGGTGGAACACCCTGCACCAGGGCGCCACCTTCACCCTCACGGAAAAACCGGCGATGCCCGTGGAAATGTGGGCGCCGCTGCTGTTGATGGTGCTGGGGTTCTATTGTTTCTTCGGCGCGGTGCTGCTGATGCGCATGCGCCTTGAAGTGCTCAAGCGCGAGGCCCGCGCCAGTTGGGTCAAGGCCGAAGTGCAAAGCTGCCTGGGGGCGCGGGGATGAGTTTCAGTTCTTTCGGCGATTTTCTCGCCATGGGCCATCACGGCCTGTATGTCTGGACGGCCTATGGCATCTGCCTGGCGGTGCTGGCCCTCAACGTCGTCGCGCCGATCCTGGCGCGCAAGCGTTACCTGCAACAAGAGGCGCGTCGTCTGCGCCGGGAGACCGATAAGTGAATCCGCTGCGTAGAAAGCGTCTGTTGATCATCCTTGCCATCCTGGTGGGCGTCGGCATTGCCGTGGGCCTGGCCTTGAGCGCCTTGCAGCAGAACATCAACCTGTTTTACACGCCGACCCAGATCGCCAATGGCGAAGCGCCGCTGGACACACGCATCCGTGCCGGCGGAATGGTGGAGAAAGGCTCGCTGAAGCGTTCCGGCGATTCCCTGGACGTCACCTTCGTGGTCACCGACTTCAACAAGGCCGTGACCATCACCTACCGCGGCATCCTCCCGGACCTGTTCCGCGAAGGCCAGGGCATCGTCGCCCTGGGCAAACTCAACGCCGACGGCGTGGTAGTGGCCGATGAAGTGCTGGCCAAGCACGACGAAAAGTACATGCCGCCGGAAGTCACCAAAGCCTTGAAAGACAGCGGCCAGTCCGCCCCAGCACCCGCGAAGGAGGGCTAAGCCATGACGTCCGCACTGTTTATTCCCGAGCTGGGCCAGTTGGCGATGATCCTCGCGCTGTGCCTGGCGATTGTTCAGGCCGTGGTGCCGTTGCTCGGTGCCTGGCGCGGTGATCGACTGTGGATGAGCCTGGCGCAGCCGGCTGCCTGGGGGCAGTTTGCGTTCCTGCTGTTCGCCTTCGGTTGCCTGACGTACGCCTTTATGACCGACGATTTTTCCGTCGCCTATGTCGCCAATAACTCCAACAGCGCACTGCCTTGGTACTACAAGTTCAGCGCCGTGTGGGGCGCCCACGAAGGTTCATTGCTGCTGTGGGCGCTGATCCTCGGCGCCTGGACCTTCGCGGTGTCGGTGTTTTCCCGCCAGTTACCGCAAATCATGCTGGCCCGCGTGCTGGCCGTGATGGGCATGATCAGCATCGGCTTCCTGCTGTTCCTGATCATCACCTCCAACCCGTTCAGCCGTATCCTGCCGCAGGTTCCGGCCGACGGTCGTGACCTCAACCCGTTGTTGCAGGACATCGGCCTGATCGTGCACCCACCGATGCTCTACATGGGCTACGTGGGGTTCTCCGTGGCCTTCGCCTTTGCCATCGCCGCCTTGCTCGGCGGGCGGTTGGATGCGGCGTGGGCACGCTGGTCGCGGCCGTGGACCATCGTCGCTTGGGCTTTCCTCGGCATTGGCATCACCCTTGGTTCGTGGTGGGCCTACTACGAACTTGGCTGGGGCGGCTGGTGGTTCTGGGACCCGGTGGAAAACGCCTCGTTCATGCCATGGCTGGTGGGCACCGCGCTGATTCACTCCCTGGCGGTCACCGAAAAACGCGGCGTGTTCAAGAGCTGGACCGTGCTGCTGGCCATCGCGGCCTTTTCCCTCAGCCTGCTGGGCACCTTCCTTGTGCGTTCGGGCGTACTGACTTCGGTGCACGCGTTTGCCTCCGACCCGGCGCGCGGCATCTTCATCCTGATATTCCTGCTGTTCGTGGTCGGTGGTTCGCTGACCCTGTTCGCCCTGCGCGCGCCGGTGGTCAAGAGCCAGGTGGGCTTCAACCTGTGGTCGCGGGAAACCCTGCTGCTGGGCAATAACTTGGTGCTGGTGGTGGCCGCGTCGATGATCCTGCTCGGCACGTTGTATCCGCTGGTGCTGGATGCGTTGAGCGGCGCCAAGCTGTCCGTGGGCCCACCGTATTTCAACGCCTTGTTTATTCCGTTGATGGGCTTGTTGATGGTGGTGATGGCGGTCGGCGTACTGGTGCGCTGGAAGGACACCCCGGTGAAATGGTTGCTCGGCATGTTGATGCCGGTGTTGCTGGGCAGCGTGGCCCTCGCCGTGATCGCGGGTATCGCCTACGGCGACTTCAACTGGGCGGTGCTGGCCACGTTCCTGCTGGCAGCCTGGGTGCTGCTGGCCGGCGTGCGCGACATCGTCGACAAAACCCGCCACAAAGGCCTGATCAAAGGGTTGCCGACGTTGACCCGCAGCTACTGGGGCATGCAGATCGCGCACCTGGGCATTGCCGTGTGCGCCCTCGGCGTAGTGCTTTCCAGCCAGAACAGCGCCGAGCGCGACTTGCGTCTGGCACCGGGCGAGTCCATGGACCTGGCCGGTTACCACTTTATTTTCGAAGGCGCCAAGCACTTCGAAGGGCCGAACTTCACGTCAGACAAAGGCACCGTGCGCGTCGTACGAAACGGCAAGGAAATCGCCGTGCTGCACCCGGAAAAACGCCTCTACACCGTGCAGAGTTCGATGATGACCGAGGCTGGTATCGACGCCGGTTTCACCCGCGACCTCTACGTGGCCCTG
Source organism: Pseudomonas sp. MD330_10 (assembly GCF_042610415.1). Classification (NCBI taxonomy): domain Bacteria; kingdom Pseudomonadati; phylum Pseudomonadota; class Gammaproteobacteria; order Pseudomonadales; family Pseudomonadaceae; genus Pseudomonas; species Pseudomonas sp. MD330_10. The sequence continues at coordinate 28,147 of NZ_JBHGZU010000019.1, read as the reverse complement.
GGTGAGCCGCTGGGCGAGGGGGCGTGGGCGGTGCGCGTGCACGTCAAGCCGTTCGTGCGCTGGATCTGGTTCGGCGGCCTGCTCACCGGTTTCGGTGGTTTGCTGGCAGCACTGGACCGGCGCTATCGAGTCAAGGTCAAAAGCCGCGTGCGTGAAGCGCTCGGCCTGCAAGGAGCGGCGGTATGAAGCGTTGGTTAATGGTGTTGCCGCTGGCGGCGTTTCTGGTGGTGGCGGTCTTCCTGTATCGCGGCTTGTACCTGGACCCGGCCGAACTGCCCTCGGCGATGATTGGCAAGCCGTTCCCGGAATTTTCCCTGCCTACCGTGCAGGGCGATAAAACCCTGACCCGTGCCGACCTGCTGGGTAAGCCGGCGCTGGTCAACGTGTGGGGCACCTGGTGCATCTCATGCCGCGTGGAACATCCGGTGCTGAACAAACTGGCCGAGCGCGGCGTGGTGATCTACGGCATCAACTATAAGGACGACAACGCGGCGGCGCTTAAATGGCTGGCCGAGTTCCACAACCCATACCAATTGGACATCCGCGACGAAGACGGCAATCTCGGCCTGAACCTGGGCGTCTACGGCGCTCCGGAAACCTTCTTCATCGATGCCAAGGGCGTGATCCGCGACAAGTACGTCGGGGTGATCGACGAAGTGGTATGGCGCGAGCAATTGGCCGCCAAGTACCAGGCGCTGGTTGATGAGGCCAAGCCATGAAGCGCTTGTTAGCCGCTGCCGTACTGGCACTGGGCTTGGCCGGCGTGGCCCACGCCGCCATCGACACCTATGAGTTCGCCAATGACGCCGAGCGCGAGCGCTTTCGCGACCTGACCAAAGAACTGCGCTGCCCCAAATGCCAGAACCAGGACATTGCCGACTCCAACGCGCCCATCGCCGCTGACCTGCGCAAAGAGATCTTCCGCATGTTGGGGGAGGGCAAGGACAACCAGCAGATCATCGACTTCATGGTCGACCGCTACGGTGACTTTGTGCGTTACAAACCGGCGCTGACCGGCAAGACCGCGTTGCTCTGGTTTGGCCCCGCCGCGCTGTTGCTCACCGGTGTGGTGGTAATGGCTGTGATCGTCCGCCGCCGCCGCGCCGCGCCCACCGATGGCTCCGACGCGCTATCCCCTCAAGAGCGCCAACGTCTCGACCACTTGCTGGACAAAACCTCTGATGATTGATTTCTGGCTCGCAGCAGGCTTGCTGCTTTTGGTTGCCCTGAGTTTTCTGTTGATCCCTGTGTTACGTGGCCGCCGTGCCCAGCGCGAGGAGGATCGCACCGCACTGAATGTGGCGCTCTACCAAGAGCGCGTGGCCGAACTGCAAACCCAGCAGGCCGAAGGCGTGCTCGACGCCGCGCAACTTGACACCGGCCGCGCCGAAGCCGCCCGCGAATTGCTGGCCGACACCGAAGGTGTGGAAGCCCCCCGCGAATCGCGTCTGGGTAAACCGCTGCCGTTGCTGGCCGCGTTTCTGGTGCCGGTGCTGGGCCTGGGCTTGTACCTGCACTTTGGTGCCAGCGACAAGGTGGAACTGACCCGCGAATTCTCCCAGCCGCCGGTGTCGCTGCAAGACATGACCCAGCGTTTGGAACGCGCCGCCGCCGCCCAGCCGGATTCGGCCGAAGGCCTGTACTTCCTCGGTCGCGCCTACATGGCCCAGGATCGCTCCGCCGATGCGGCCAAGGTCTTCGAGCGCGCCGTGGCCCTGGCCGGTCGCCAGCCGGAACTGATCGGCCAGTGGGCCCAGGCCCAGTATTTTGCCGACAACAAACAATGGTCGCCGAAGATCCAGGCATTGACGGACGAGGCGTTGAAGCTCGACCCGAAAGAAGTCACCAGCCTCGGCTTGCTCGGCATTGCCGCGTTTGAAGGCGAGCGCTATCAGGACGCTATCGACTACTGGGGGCGTCTACTCGCGCAACTGCCGCCGGAAGACAATTCCCGCGTCGCGCTGCAAGGCGGCATCGACCGCGCCGCGCAAAAACTCAAGGAAAGTGGCGGCACCGTCGCCCAGGCGGCTAAGGCGGCAACCTTGAAAGTGCGCGTGGATGTGTCCGCTGACGTAAAGGCCAAGGCCCTGCCAGGCGACAGCGTGTTTATCTTCGCCCGTGCCGTGAGTGGCCCGCCGGCACCGTTGGCGGCCAAGCGCGTCACCGTGGCCGAGTTGCCGATCACCGTCGAACTGGGCGATGCCGACGCGATGATGCCGCAGTTGAAACTGTCCAACTTCCCCGAAGTCCAACTGGTTGCGCGCATATCCCGGGCTGGTCAACCGACCGCCGGCGAGTGGATCGGCCGCAGCCAACCCCTGGCCAGCTCCACCACTGCGTTGCAGCAGCTGACCATCGACAGTCCGGACAAGTAATTCGAGGAAACGCCATGACCGCATTCGCACGTATCACCTTGCTCAGCCTGGTATTGGGCCTGAGCGCTTGTGCGGTCCACCGGCCACCGCCTGCGCCGACCGGCCCGACCATCCCGCCGTCGGGCCCATCGACCCAGCCCAGCACCAAACCGTCCGGCCCGGTAACCCCGCCGCCAAAGCCGCTGCCAACCAAGTCCCCGACCTTCGCCCCACCACCGGGCGCCGCCAGCCACTGGGACGGCAAGATGCAGGTGTATGTGCTGGACGAACAACCCGATACCTTCTACCGCCAGCGCACCTACTACCGCTGGAGCAACGGCTGGAGCCGCTCCATCAGCCCCAACGGGCCATGGGAGGAGACGGACGTGCACGGCGTGCCGCCGGGATTGAGTAAGCAATACGCGCAGTGACAAAAGGCGACCTTCGCAGACTGTGTGAAAACGCACTGATGGTGGTTCCAAGCAAACGCCCCGACTTGCTCGGGGCGTTTGCTTTTGTGCAGACAGCAAGCGGAAAAAGGCCAACGCCATTTCGGCTCTTGTACCCTCAAGCTGTCGCAGCAGGAGGCGAGCATTGCCAAACAACCGCTGCTCAAGGTTGCCGAGCGGATGCGCAACGATGGATCTCCGAGCGGTCATCATTGCTGGATGCGCCAGCATTCGCTCTCCTTGGATGTCGGCCATAACGAAAAATGCTCCGTACCTTTCGATACGGAGCATTTCTTTGAGCGCCGCGCAGATTGTTAATTGTTCACACCGTATGTTCGGGTTGCCTTTTTCATCCTGAAACCCATTCCTCGAAACATGGAGAGCATGTGCGGGAGGGGCGCTGCGAAGATTCAACTTGCCCAACCACTAGAGGTTTTCTCAGCCATCAAGTCACAGGATATTCCCGCTCCAGTGTTTCATTCACCGACAGCTACGCGCTCTCAGCCATCTGCACTAACGCCAGCACCCGCTTGCGACTTGCGCCATCTAGGCTCTCGGCACAATCGTAGGCACAGGCGGTCGCGGATTCCAGCATCTCGCTGGGGTTGTTCAATGCCGCTTCGGTGCTGAGGCCGAGGTGGAGGGTGAAGATCATATTCGGCGTGGATTGTGGAATCACGTTCGAAGCGGATGGCGGGGGGGATTGGGGGTGACCTTTTTCATGCAGTACATCTCCATTCAGTTGGAGCTTACCGCGTCAGCGACCATGCAGAAGAGTGGCGAGCAGTATTCAGGTTGGTCGACCAGGGAATGGAAGTCCCGCCGGGCGTGAGCCCTCCCAAGCACAGCTCGCCATTACACGAAAATGATAATGCCGCGTTCGCGGCACTATGCGCCATTCTAATCCAGGCAACCAAGCCTGATCGCTGATGAGCTGCGATTGCTAAGGGCTAACGATGCCTCATAGCAACTGTAAGCCAACAAGTTTGTAAGAAAAGTCGTGAGAGTTTGACTTGGTTTTTAAAGTGGTTTATCGATATTTGGTCTGACAGACCATTCCTATACATGGGGTAGTGGAAATCACTTGAGTACCTATCTGTTTGGCTAGCTATTTTTTCTGTGAGTAATCAGTTAGCTTCAAGATATTCAAATGTCTTGGGGTTTCAGATGAATCTGCTAGATATCGGTAATACTCCGTTTGTCGAGTTGGCGACTATTTCTCTGAACGGGAATAGAGTTTTTTCCAAATGTGAGTTTCTAAATCCTTCAGGAAGCCATAAAGATAGAACGTACTTGAATATTGTTAGCGAGTTGGAGCGAAGCGGTGAAATTGAACCGGGTATGATCCTTGTAGACTGCTCCACGGGGAATGGCGGTGCGGCACTTGCTTGGATAGGTAGAGCTAAAGGTTACGGTGTAAAAATATTTATGCCTGAGGGGATGACTGAAGAAAGAAAAACGCAAATTCGCTCGTTTGGGGCGCAAATAATTGAAACTCCAAAAGAAGAGTTTTTGTCCGGAGCGGTCGCAAGAGCTAAAAGTTATCGCGCTACAAATCTCTCAAGTGGTATCTACTTTCTCGATCAGTCCGAGAATATCTTAAATAGGGAGGCTTGGAATATCTGTGGAAAGGAAATAGTGGCAGCGCTGAAGGGGCTTGATGTGGTGCCTGATTTTTTCGTATGTTCTATAGGGACTGGAGGCACATTCTCCGGTATTGCTGAAATATTAAAGCGCGAATACAAGAATATAAAAACTGTTGGGATTGAGGTTGACAGTTCAGCGCCTTTGTATGCAAAAAGAAATGATCTGGTTTTTAAACACTGCTCTCATAATCTCATGGGGCTTGGAGCTGGAGTTCTATCGGCGAATACTGTGTCCGCGCTTATTGATGAAATAAGAGTGGTTGATGGTCCTGCCTCTTGGGCTCGAATGAAGAGGTTTATAGCAGAAGAACGACTTGCAGTCGGTCCGACTTGCGGAGCGAATATACTTATTTGTGAAGAAATCGCTGCTGCATTTAGTAATAAGAATATTGTTACTTTGTTTTTTGATAGCTCTTGGAAATACAAAAGTCGATGGGATGGGAACTATCCGGAATACAGCGAGGTGCAATGATGTTGCTCGAAGAGGTTTATAGAAATGCAAAAGTTGTGAGCTCTGGAAAATCTTTAACGACAGTGAATGAGTTTACTGATCAAATACCTGCGCTACGGCCTGCGGTTCTAATGGAAGTGGCTCATGGAATTATAAAGCTAATGGATTTAAGTGTCACAAAAATTGTAACGGAGGAAGATAAAGGTGCTGCATTGGCTACTGCTATCTCCTTGTTGACAGGCATTCCGTTGGCTATGGCAAGGTGGTATTCGTATAATCTTGGAGATGCTAATGAGCAAGTGGTTGATATTAGCTCTGAGTACTTTCAAGGAAAGATGTATCTCAATGGAATCAAAGCGGGCGATAGGGTAGCTATTATTGACGATACATTAAGTACTGGTGGGGCTGTAATTGCATTAGTAGAGGCTGTAAGGGCCTGCGGGGCGGAGCTGGTTGATGCTCTATGTGCTGTTGAAAAAGTTGGGAATCATGGCTTTGATAATGTTCATAGAAGTACGGGCGTCTCTGTAAAGACGCTTATGAAGATATCCGTTCATGAGAAGGGTGTGAGTATAATTAGGGAGGATTTTTAAATTGCTTGGTGGTGTAAATTATGCTGGGTAAAGGTTTTTTATTTGGGCTTTTATTTTGTCTGATTAGTGCGGCGTTCGATGTGTATGTTGCTTTTGTGACACAAGCTGTTAGTACGATTTTAGTCGTTTTTTATTGTTTTATTGTATCGACAGCTTTTTTTGTTGTATGCGCGCTTTGGAGTAACTCGAGATCATTTTTTACGAAAGTGCGCGAGCAGTGGGGAATGGTCGTTGTTATTAATCTTGCTGTGCTGTTCAATTGGGGTGGTTTGTTTTATGCCCTGCGGTATCTTGAGCCAGCAGTGGTGGGAGTGGCAGCTGTAGCCTGCGGCCCAGCGCTAACTTTACTTATCTCTTTCTTTGACAGGCGCAGCGCTAGGGTTGCTTTCGCAGATGCACTTGTGTCCTGCCTGGTGCTAATTTCGGTCGGAATCATGCTTTTCAATTCCTTTTCCGGGAATAGTGGAATCGCTACGACAACATCGGCGCAACGGTTGTTGGGCATAGCCAGTGTGGTGCTGTGCGCGCTCGGAACGGTCATATACACAGTTTTTTCAAAGCAAATGTTTGCTCGGCACTGGTCTATTTTTGAAATTCTTGCCGTTAGGAATATCGCGATGGTTGGTTTTTGCGTTCTCGTTGTTTCAATAATAGGGGGGAGTATTACATTGGATAGAGAACTTTTAATTCCCATGATAATTCTAGTGGGGGTGGGTCATTTACTACCGATATACCTGATCCAGAAAACTATCTATTATCTCACCCCCATCCATGTGTCGCTTGTGCTATTGACTCTCCCGGTATTTGTTCTTTTGCTTCAGTACTTTGATGCTCGTATAGAGTTTTCCGTTGCCAGTGTCTTGGCCGTAAGTATCATCGTTTTTTTGCTTTTGGGGCGGACCTTATATGAATTGAGGAGAGAGAGACTATGATCAGAATCGCCGTCGTTGATGGGTTCTCATCCGGGAAATTTGTCGTGAAGCGATTGAAAGAGGAAGGGTGTGTGTTGATGCACGTGGCCTCCTCGGGCAGTCTGGACAGTTATTATTACAGAGGTTTTGATCCAACACTGTATGACCAAACGATCACAAATACCCATATTGAGGTAACGCTCGCCAGCGTTGAGCATTTCGCGCCCCAGTTCATCATCGCCGGTGCCGAAACCGGTGTGCTGCTCGCCGATCAGTTGAACGAGCGCCTTCAGTTACCGTATCGCAATGACTTCGACAACACCCATGCCCGTCGAAACAAGTTCGCCATGATCGAAACGGTCGCCCAGGCGCAACTGCCCGTAGCACGACAGTGCGTGGCCGGCAGTTGGGCCCTTGCACATGCTTGGATCAACGCCCACGGGCGTTTTCCTGTGGTGGTCAAGCCGCTCGACAGCGCGGGGGCAGATGGGGTGTTTATCTGCGAGGATTTGCCGGCCTGCGAGGCGGCGGTGCAAACGCTGCTGGGCACGGTGAACCGGTTGAACGGCCGCAATACGCAGGTGTTGATTCAGGAGTATCTGGCCGGCCTGGAGTATGTGGTGAACATGGTTTCCGTCGATGGCCAGCAACTGGTCACCGAGGTGGTGCGCTATCAAAAACAGCGCGCTCCGAGAGGCGGCATTCTTTATGACATCGATGAACTGATCGGGCCAGACTCGCCACTCTACTTGCCGTTGGTGGAATACACCCGCGCCGTGGTGCAGTGCCTTGGCATCCGCAACGGCCCTAGCCACGCGGAAGTCATGTTCACCGACGAAGGGCCGAAACTGGTGGAAATCGCCGCGCGTACCGATGGCATTCTTCGTCCTGGCGTATCCCGCCAGACCACCGGGCTGGGGCAGATCGAGGCGGTGGTGTTGTCCATCACCGAACCCGAGGCATTCGCGCAGTTGCTGGCCAGGGACTTCGATTATCAGCGCCTGCAGCGTACTTACAATGTGTGCCTGATCAATCGCACTGAAGGCTACTTCCACAAGGCGCGGTTTGTGGAGGAACTGCTCAAGCTGGCGTCATTCTTTGAGGCGGTGTTCTACGTTGAGGAGGGACAACCCCTGAGCGCGACGCAAGATGTATTCAGCCAGCCAGGTACGGTGTATCTGGTACATGCTGATCCAGCAGTGATCGCTGCGGATTATCAGCGGATCCGATTGCTTGAGGCCCAAGGTATCTACCTCACCTCACACTGATACGTTGCTTTGAGTCTCTGTGCACCCTCTATACTGTCCCGCGACAATTTCCCAGGTGCTGCCAGCCGCTCAATACGGCTGGAGATATACGCAGAGGCTGTTTCAATGGCAGGCAGGTTGATCTATCTCATCGGCCCATCGGGTTCGGGCAAGGACAGCCTGTTGGAGGCCGCGCGTGCGCGTCTGGCCGAGCGCGGTTGCCGCATTGTGCGTCGCGTGATTACCCGCTCGGCGGAAGCGGTGGGCGAGGCGGCGCAGGGTGTGAGCCCCGAACAGTTCGCCGTAATGGAGGCGCAAGGGGCGTTTGCGCTGAGCTGGCAGGCCAATGGGTTGTGTTATGGCATTCCAAAGGTGATCGACGACTGGCTGGCGGCGGGCGCGGACGTGCTGGTCAATGGTTCGCGCGCGCACCTGGCGCTGACCCGCGAGCGCTATCCAACGTTGCTGGTGTTATTGCTGACCGTGGATCAGGCGGTGTTACGCGAGCGTCTGGTGGCACGGGGACGGGAAACACTGGCGGATATTGAAAAGCGCCTGGCGCGTAATGCCCGGTTCACGGCGCAGATGCTGGCCGGTGACGGCGCGGGGCTTTTGCTGCTGGATAACTCCGGCCCGTTGGAACATACCGTGGAGCGTTTGCTGTGTTGCCTGGAGCAAGGGCATTCAGCCTGTGCATGAACGCCGGCAGGGCATCGGTAGTTTGAGCGGATGTATCCCGGCTAATGGGCAAAGGGTGTAGTTCAAGGGCTGTTGATGCAATGGATGCAAAGCTTTCTTCAGTCATCGGGCGCCCTTGGCCAGCGCATCTGAATCTGGGTCAGCCGCTGCGCGTCAGGCCGCAGCCCGTGCCGGGGCCTGACGTGACGCACTGAGAAACCGAAGCAGCGCCACCAGTGGAAACGCGCTGCCCACCAGCATCACCGCCAGCCAGCCACCGTGTTCGTACACGCTGCTGGCAATCGCCGAGCCGAAGGCGCCGCCGATAAAGATGCTGGTCATATACAGCGCGTTCAGGCGGCTGCGGCTGTTGGCGTCCAGCGCGTAAATGGCCCGCTGGCCGAGGACCATGTTCATCTGCACGCAGAAGTCCAAAATCACACCGGTGACCGCCAGGCCGATCACGCTGTACAGCGGATGCACCAAGGCCGGCAGGAAGCTCAGCGCTGCGAATAGCATTGCCAGCAACGATGCGCGATGGGTGTGACCGGCATCGGCCAGGCGCCCGGCGATGGGCGCGGCGATGGCGCCGATGGCACCGACCAGCGCGAAAATCGCGATCTGGGTCTGGCTCAAGCCATGGTTGCGCACCAACTCCAGCGGGGCCGCGGTCCAGAACAAACTGAAGGTGGCGAACAGGCAACCCTGGTAAAAGGCGCGTTGGCGCAACAGCGGTTGTTCACGCAACAAGGTGCCCAGCGAGCGCAGCAGTTGGCCATAGCTGGCGCTGTGGTCGGGTTGGCGTTTGGGGATGGTCAGCATCAGCACCACGCTGATAAACACCATCAACGCCGCTGCGGCCATAAACATTGCGCGCCAGCCAAAGTGATCGGCGACCACACTGGACACCGGCCGCGCCAGCAAAATGCCCAACAGCAGCCCGCCCATGATGCTGCCGACCACCCGACCACGGGATTCCGCGGGCGCCAGGTGCGCGGCCAGGGGAATCAGGATCTGCACCGACACCGAGCTGAAGCCGATCAACAGCGACACCAGCAAGAACAGGTTCGGTTGCTCTGTAACCGCCGCGCCCAGCAGGCTGGCAATGGCCACCACCGTGGTGGCGATCATCAGTTTGCGGTTTTCCAGCAAGTCACCCAGGGGCACCAAAAAGAACAGGCCCAAGGCGTAGCCGATTTGCGTAAGGGACACAATCAGGCTGGCCATGGCGGGGGTGAGGCCAATATCCGGCGCGATCAGTTCGATGATCGGCTGCGCATAGTAGATATTGGCGACGATGGCGCCGCAGCAAAACGCAAACAGCATCACCATGCCTCGGGTCATGGTGTTCGTTGAGTGTGGGGTAGCGTTCATGGTGTTCTCATAAAAGCGAAGGAAGATGGCCTGCGAGGGTAAAGGCAAGGCTTTGCGACGGGTAGGCCGCTTGGAATGATAGTACGTATGTCGGCTGATGATACATTCAGAAACATCTACCCAGCCCCCGCGCAAAACCAATGTGGTAGGGGGCTACACAAGTCTCAAAGGCTGAAATAACTCTGCGGGAGTGGGTTTGCTGTGGTGATGGGGGCAAGCCCGCTCGCCACAGCAAGCCCCCTCCCACAGTTTTAGTGCGTTTGTTTAGTTATTGACCGGAGTAGATCTGGTCAAAAATGCCGCCGTCATTGAAGTGGGTTTTCTGTACCGTGCGCCAGTCACCGAAGGTTTTTTCCACCGACAGGAAATCGACTTTGGGGAAGCGGTCGGTGTACTTGGCCAGCACCGCCGGATCACGTGGGCGCAGGTAGTTGTTCGCGGCGATTTCTTGGCCTTGCGGCGACCACAGGTACTTCAGATAGTCCTCGGCGGCGGCGCGGGTGCCTTTTTTCTCGACCACTTTGTCCACCACCGACACCGGCGGCTCGGCTTCGGCGGATACGCTTGGGTAGATCACTTCGAACTGATCGCGGCCGAATTCGCGGGCGATCATTTCCGCTTCGTTTTCAAAGGTCACCAGCACATCGCCGATCTGGTTGGTCATGAACGTGGTGGTGGCGGCGCGGCCGCCGGTGTCCAGCACGGGAGCTTGTTTGAACAGCTTGCCCACAAAGCTCTTGGCTTTCTCTTCATCCCCGCCGTTCTTGAGTACATAGCCCCAGGCCGACAGGTAGGTGTAGCGGCCGTTGCCCGAGGTTTTCGGGTTGGGCACGATCACCTGCACGCCGTCCTTGAGCAGGTCGGGCCAATCTTTCAAAGCTTTGGGGTTGCCTTTGCGCACGATAAACACCGTGGCCGAGGTGAACGGCGCGCTGTTGTTCGGCAAGCGCGTGACCCAGTTGTCCGGCACCAGTTTGCCGTTGTCGGCCAGGGCATTGATGTCGGTGGCCATGTTCATGGTGATCACGTCAGCCGGTAGGCCGTCGATCACCGAGCGTGCCTGTTTGCTTGAACCGCCAAAGGACATCTGCAAGGTCAGCTTGTCGTCTGGGTGCTCGGCGTCCCAGTGTTTCTGGAACGCCGCGTTGTAGTCCTTGTAGAAATCGCGCATCACATCGTAGGACACGTTAAGCAGCGTAACGGGGGCGGCTTGCACTGCACTCGCCAGGGCAATTCCGGCGGCCAGGAGGGAGGCGCTAAGGCGTTTTTTCACTGCTCATTCCTTGTTGTTCGAGAAGAGGGGACAGGCACAATGCCAGCGACTATAGCCGGGGCCGCATAGTCGCTTAAAGATTAAAAAGAACTTTGCTTATTCCACTTTCTTAAACAGATTGCTGCCACAGCGCGAACAGAATGCCGCATTGGGTTCGTGGGTGTTTTTCTGGCACACCGGGCAGTCGGTCTGCAGCTGTTCGCCGCGCATGGCACTGGCCAGTTCGGCGGTGAAAATCCCGGTGGGCACGGCGATGATTGAGTAACCGGTGATCATCACCAGCGACGAAATCACCTGACCCAGTGGGGTCTTGGGCACGATATCGCCAAAGCCGACAGTGGTCAGGGTCACGATGGCCCAGTAGATGCCCTTGGGAATGCTGGTAAACCCATGTTCCGGGCCTTCGATCACATACATCAGGGTGCCGAACACGGTCACCAGGGTGCACACGCTGACCAGGAACACCACGATCTTCTGCTTGCTGCCGCGCAGTGCCGACATCAGGTAATTGGCTTGCTTGAGGTAGGGGCTGAGCTTGAGCACACGAAATATCCGCAACATACGGATGATGCGGATAATCAGCAGGTACTGCGCGTCGCTGTAATACAGGGCAAGGATGCCAGGCACGATGGCCAGCAAATCCACCAACCCATAAAAGCTGAACGCATAGCGCAACGGCTTGGGCGAGCAGTACAGGCGCAGGCCGTACTCGATGGCGAAGATCAGGGTGAAGCCCCATTCGATATAGGCCAGCACGTCGGCGTAGTTCTGGTGCACCTGGTCGATGCTGTCGAGCATCACGATCACCAGGCTGGCCAGAATGATCAGCAGCAAGATCCCGTCAAACCGCCGCCCCGCCACGGTGTCGCTTTGGAAAACCATGACGTAGAGACGCTGACGCCAATCGTTGTTGCTGTCCATAAATCCTGCCCGAGTCGATTTTCGAGCAAGCCTAGGGGGATTCGAAGGGGCTGTCCATGCGCGGTTTCCGAAGCATCCTGCGGCTGGCGAGCACCAGCCAGCACGCGAGGATAAACGGCGCGGTCAGTACCGGCAGGTGCAGGGCGGCGAAGCCTGGCGTCAGCAGGATCGCCAGCAGGATACCGGCCAGGGGCAGCCAGGCCCGACGACTGATCTGGCTTAACGCCAGGGCCGCCAGCGCTGGGTTGTAGCTGTGCAGGCCGAGCAGGGCGTGTGTGGTTTCACCCAACCCCAGGGCGAACAATGCGCCGCTGCCGGCACCGATGAACGCCCATAACACGGCGCGCCGATTGGCCAGCCACAGGCCCAATGCAATCAGGCCGCCGGCCAATGGCTGATCCAGCAACATGACCTGGGCCAGGCCGGTGAAAGGCGCGCTGAACAGGCCGAAGGCGTCGGCGCTGAGCGTGGCCGCCTCGCCGGGCGTCGCGCGGCCCAGCAGCAGCCAACCTAGACCGACAAAAGGCGCGGTGTAGGGCGGCAAGTCATCGGTCTGGCTGGCGTGGTTCAACCATTGCCGCGTGAGCATAGCGCTGACGCCGCCGCCCGCCAGGATCAATGGCGGCAGCATCGCCGACCACGGCAAGTGCTGGCTGATCAGCAACCCCAGCAGCACGCCGTTGTAGCTATACAAACCGGCCTGGCGCTCGGCTTTGGGATAGCCGCGGCGCTGGGCCGTGAGCAAACCGGCGACGCCACCGAGTAACGCACCGCCCAACAACGCCGGGGCACTGATCAGGATCGCCAGCAGGCAGAGCAGGCCGCACAGGGGATGGCGTTGCAGGAAAATCTGGCTGAAGCCGTTGAGCAACGCTTCGGCCCAGTCGGGGCAGGTTGGGTTGTGCATGGTGGGTATTCAGTTGGGCTGGGGTGAAACCCATCGGGGGCCAGCCCCCTCCCACACTTGATTGGGTTCACAAAGTCATAGCTGTGAATGCAGTCCAATGTGGGAGGGGGCTTGCCCCCGATGGGGCCGCTACAGACGCTAGATCAACACCTCTATGCGCAGCGAGTTGGTCGACCCCGGCTGCCCGAACGGCACCCCGGCAGTAATCACCAACGTATCCCCACGCTCTGCCATACCCTGGGCCTGGGCAATCTCCAGCGCCGTCGAACACACCTCATCGACCTGACGCAGCCGATCGTTGACCACCGAATGCACGCCCCATGCCACGCTCAAGCGCCGCGCGGTGGACAGGTTCGGCGTCAGGTTGAGGATCGGCGCCACCGGTCGTTCCCGCGCCGCGCGCAGGGTGGAGCTGCCGGACTCGCTGTAGTTCACCAGCACCGCCACCGGCAGGATGTTGCTGATGCGGCGGATCGCGCAGCTGATGGCGTCCGATACCGTGGCTTCCGCTTTGGGCCGGTTGACCTCCAGTTGCGTCTGGTAGTCCGGGCCGTTTTCCACTTGGCGGATGATCTTGCTCATCATCTGCACGGCTTCCAACGGGTAGTCGCCCGACGCGGTTTCCGCCGACAGCATCACCGCATCCGCGCCTTCGGCCACGGCGTTGGCCACATCGGTGACTTCGGCGCGGGTCGGCGCCGGGGAGAAACGCATGGATTCGAGCATCTGCGTGGCCACCACCACCGGTTTGCCCAACTCGCGGCAGGTGCGAATGATGGTTTTCTGGATTTGCGGCACGCTCTCGGCCGGCACCTCCACCCCCAAGTCACCCCGGGCCACCATGATCGCATCGCTCAGGTGGGCGATTTCCCGCAGGTGCTGCACGGCCGAGGGTTTCTCGATCTTGGCCATCAAGAACGCCCGATCACCGATCAGCTCGCGGGCCTCACGGATATCTTCCGGGCGCTGCACGAACGACAGCGCCACCCAGTCCACACCCAGCTCCAGGCCGAAGCTCAGGTCGCGGCGATCCTTGGCGGTGAGGGGGCTCAGTTCCAACAGCGCTTGTGGGACGTTCACACCTTTGCGGTCGGACAATTCGCCGCCGTTCAGCACCGTGGTGTCGATGGCATCCTTGTGTTTGCTGACTACCCGCAGGCGCAGTTTGCCGTCGTCGAGCAGCAGGTCCATGCCCGGTTCCAGGGCCGCGATGATTTCCGGGTGGGGCAGGTTGACCCGGCGCTCATTCCCCGGGGTTTCATCCAAGTCCAGGCGCAGCGCCTGGCCGCGCACCAGTTGCACGCAGCCGTCGGCAAAACGCCCGACCCGCAGCTTCGGCCCTTGCAGGTCCATGAGGATGCCCAACGGATAGTTGAGCTGGCGCTCCACCTGACGGATCCACTGGTAGCGCTGGGCGTGATCGGCATGCTCGCCGTGGCTGAAGTTGAGGCGGAAGATATTCACTCCGGCCTCCACCAGTTCGCGGATGTCATCGATACCGTCGATGGCCGGGCCCAGGGTGGCGAGGATTTTGACCTTTTTGTCAGGCGTCATGGTGGGCAGTCTCAAGGATCAGGATGGCGCGAAAGTCGTTAACGTTGGTGCGCGTGGGCTCGGTGACGATCAACCCGTCGAGGGCGGCGAAATAGCCGTAGCCGTTGTTGTTATCCAACTCGTCGCTGGCCGACAGGCCGAGGGCTTCGGCGCGCGCGTAACTGCACGGGGTCATGATCGCGCCGGCGTTGTCTTCGGAGCCGTCGATGCCGTCGGTGTCACCGGCCAGCGCGTACACGCCGGGCAGGCCCTTGAGGCTATCGGTGAGGCTCAGCAGGAACTCCGCGTTGCGCCCGCCACGGCCGTCGCCGCGTACGGTCACTGTGGTTTCGCCGCCGGACAGGATCACGCACGGCGCCGCCAGCGGCTGGCCTTGCTGCACGATCTGCCGGGCGATACCGGCATGCACCTTGGCCACGTCCCGCGCTTCGCCTTCCAGATCGCCGAGGATCAGCGGGCTGAAACCGGCCTGGCGCACTTTCACCGCCACCGCTTCAAGGGATTGCTGCGGGCGGGCGATCAATTGGAAATGGCTGCGGGCAAGCACCGGGTCGCCGGGCTTGACGGTTTCCGACGCCGGGTTCTGCAACCAGCTGCGCACCGAGGCGGGCGCGTCGATGCGGTAGCGCTTGAGGATCGCCAGCGCCTGTTGCGACGTGCTCGGGTCGCCGACGGTGGGGCCGGAGGCGATCACCGTGGCCTGGTCGCCCGGCACATCGGAAATCGCGTAGGTGTACACCGTGGCCGGCCACGCGGCCTTGGCCAGACGCCCGCCCTTGATCGCCGAGAGGTGCTTGCGCACGCAGTTCATCTCGCCGATGGTCGCGCCGGACTTGAGCAGGGCTTTGTTGATGGCCTGTTTGTCGGCCAGGCTGATGCCTTCGGCGGGCAGAGCCAGCAAGGCTGAGCCGCCGCCGGAGAGCAGGAAGATCACACGATCGTTTTCGCTGAGGTTGCTGATCAACGCCAGCACGCGCTGGGCTACCGCCAGGCCGGCGGCATCGGGCACCGGGTGCGCGGCTTCGACCACTTCGATTTTCTTGCAAGGAGCCCCGTGGCCATAGCGGGTGACCACCAGGCCGGTGACTTCGCCTTGCCAGCAGTTTTCGACCACGAGCGCCATGGCGGCGGCCGCCTTGCCGGCACCGATCACGATCACGCGGCCGCTACGGTCGGCGGGCAGATAGGGTTCAAGGACTTGCCGGGGGTGGGCGGCGTCGATGGCTGTGGCAAACAGCTCGCGAAGCAGGTGTTGCGGATCGACCGACATAAGCGGGCTCCCGGATATTTTTGTTATTAGACGTGCAGCTATTTCAGCCTTGGCCTAGGAATAGGCCCTACTTTGAAATGGGGCCTACTTTGAAATGGAGCCACCTGTGGGAGGGGGCTTGCCCCCGATAGCGGTCTATCAGCTACAGAAGACATGCTATCGGGAGCAAGCCCCCTCTCACATTTGATCAAGGCATTACTGATCGCGAATCGAGAAATTCGCCATATGCTCCAATCCCTTGATCAGCGCCGAATGGTCCCAATTCCCGCCCCCCAGCGCATTACAGGTGCTGAACACCTGCTGAGTACCGGCAGTGTTCGGCAGGTTGATCCCCAGTTCTTTGGCGCCGGCCAGGGCCAGGTTCAAATCCTTCTGGTGCAGGTTGATGCGGAAGCCCGGATCGAAGGTGCCCTTGATCATGCGTTCGCCGTGTACTTCGAGGATTTTCGACGAGGCAAAACCGCCCATCAGCGCTTCGCGCACCTTGGCTGGGTCGGCACCGTTTTTGGCGGCGAACAGCAACGCTTCGGCCACCGCCTGGATGTTCAGCGCCACGATGATCTGATTGGCGACCTTAGCGGTCTGGCCATCGCCATTACCGCCCACTAACGTGATGTTCTTGCCCATGGCTTGGAACAGCGGCAGGGCGCGCTCAAAAGTCTGTGGCTCGCCACCGATCATGATGCTCAAAGTACCGGCCTTGGCGCCGACTTCACCGCCGGACACCGGCGCATCGAGGTACTGCGCGCCGTGCTCGTTGATCTTGGCGGCAAAGGACTTGGTGGCGGTGGGCGAGATCGAACTCATGTCGATCACCACCTTGTTCGGCGACAGCCCGGCGGCCACGCCGTCGGTACGGAACAGCACGTCCTCGACCTGCGGAGTGTCCGGCACCATGACAATGATGAACTCGGCCTCCTGAGCCACTTGCTGCGGGCTGGCCAGCGCCACGGCGCCGGCGTCGATCAGTGCTTGCGGGGCCTTGCCGTGGTGCTCGGAGAGGAACAGTTGATGACCTGCTTTTTGCAGGTTGGCGGCCATGGGTTGGCCCATGATGCCGGTGCCGATAAAGCCGATTTTAGCCATGATGAAATCCTCTTGTTATGTGGGAGGGGGCTTGCCCCCGATGACGGTGTGCCAGGCAAAACAGTGTTGACTGAGCTGCCGCTATCGGGTGCAAGCCTCCTCCCGCAGGGTTTTGAGCCAGCCAAGACCCGCTTCGGTGGTGGTCAACGGCTTGTATTCACAGCCGACCCAACCCGTGTAACCGATCCGGTCCAGGTGCTCGAACAGGAAGCGATAGTTGATCTCCCCGGTCCCCGGCTCGTTGCGCCCCGGGTTGTCCGCCAGCTGGATGTGATTGATCTCACCCAGGTGCGCGGCCATGGTGCGGGCCAGGTCACCTTCCATGATCTGCATGTGGTAGATGTCGTATTGCAGGAACAGATTGTCACTGCCCACCCGCTCGCGGATCGCTAGGGCCTGAGCGGTGTTGTTCAGGTAGAAGCCCGGGATGTCGCGGGTGTTGATCGCTTCCATCACCAGTTTGATGCCCGCCGCTTTCAGTTTGTCGGCGGCGTACTTGAGGTTGGCGACGAAGGTGTCTTCCAGCTGTTGGTCGTCGACACCGGCGGGGCGAATACCGGCCAGGCAGTTGATTTGCGTATTGCCCAGCACCTCGGCGTAGGCGATGGCCAACGTGACCCCGGCGCGGAATTCCTCGACCCGGTCCGGATGGCACGCCATGCCGCGCTCGCCGTTGGCCCAGTCACCGGCCGGCAGGTTGAACAACACTTGAGTCAGGCCATGGGCGTCGAGTTGCGCCTTGATCTCGGCAGAGCTGAACTCGTAAGGGAACAGGTACTCCACCCCCTGGAAGCCGGCATCGGCGGCCGCTTTGAAGCGAGCGAGAAAGTCCTGTTCGGTGAACAGCATGGACAGGTTGGCGGCAAAGCGCGGCATAGGGTTCTCCTTAATCGAGCAGGGAAATGGCAGTCGGCGCATCGTTGCCGACCAGGGCCAGGTCTTCGAATTCGTTGACGGCGTTGATCTCGGTGCCCATGGAAATATTGGTCACCCGCTCCAGAATAATCTCAACGATCACCGGCACCTTGAATTCTTCGATCATGGCCTCGGCCTGGCGCAAGGCCGGCGCGATCTGGCTGGGTTCGAACACGCGCAGGGCCTTGCAACCCAGGCCTTCGGCGACGGCCACGTGGTCCACGCCATAGCCATTGAGTTCCGGGGCGTTGAGGTTGTCGAAAGACAGCTGCACGCAGTAGTCCATTTCAAAACCACGCTGGGCCTGGCGAATCAGACCCAGGTAGGAATTGTTCACCACCACATGGATGTACGGCAGTTTGAACTGCGCGCCCACCGCCAGTTCTTCGATCATGAACTGGAAGTCGTAGTCGCCGGACAGCGCCACTACTTTGCGGCTCGGGTCGGCCTTGACCACCCCCAGCGCAGCCGGAATCGTCCAGCCCAGCGGGCCGGCCTGGCCGCAATTGATCCAATGGCGCGGCTTGTAGACGTGCAGGAACTGCGCGCCGGCAATCTGCGACAGGCCGATGGTGCTGACGTAGCAGGTGTCTTTGCCGAACACGTGGTTCATCTCTTCGTACACCCGTTGCGGCTTGACCGGCACCGCATCGAAGTGAGTCTTGCGCTGCAGGGTGGCCTTGCGTTGCTGGCAATCATGCAGCCAGGCGCTGCGGTCTTTGAGCTTGCCGGCGGCTTTCCATTCGCGGGCCACTTCAATGAACATCGTCAGGGCAGAACCGGCGTCGGACACGATGCCCAAGTCCGGTGTGAAAACGCGGCCAATCTGCGTCGGCTCGATGTCCACGTGGATGAACTTACGGCCTTCGGTGTATACCTCGACCGAACCGGTGTGGCGGTTAGCCCAGCGGTTACCGATGCCCAGCACCACGTCGGACTTGAGCATGGTCGCGTTGCCGTAACGGTGCGAGGTTTGCAGACCGACCATGCCCACCATCAGCGGGTGATCGTCGGGGATCGTGCCCCAACCCATCAGGGTCGGGATCACCGGGATGCCGGTCAGTTCGGCGAACTCCACCAGCAGCTCGCTGGCGTCGGCGTTGATCACGCCGCCACCGCTGACCAACAGCGGGCGTTCCGCCTGGTCGAGCAGGGCCAGGGCTTTTTCCACCTGTACGCGGGTGGCCAGCGGCTTGGCCAGGGGCAGTGGCTGATAAGCGTCAATGTCGAACTCGATCTCAGCCATTTGCACGTCGAACGGCAGGTCGATCAATACCGGGCCGGGGCGGCCGGAGCGCATTTCATAAAAAGCTTTCTGGAACGCGTAGGGCACCTGGCCGGGTTCGGGCACGGTGGTCGCCCATTTGGTCACCGGCTTGACGATGCTGGTGATGTCCACGGCCTGGAAATCTTCCTTGTGCATACGGGCACGGGGCGCTTGGCCGGTGATGCACAGGATCGGGATCGAGTCGGCCGAGGCGCTGTAGAGGCCGGTGACCATGTCGGTGCCCGCCGGGCCCGACGTGCCGATGCACACACCGATATTGCCGGCCTTGGTGCGGGTGTAACCCTCGGCCATGTGCGAGGCGCCTTCAACGTGGCGAGCAAGGACGTGATCGATGCCGCCCACTTTCTGCAAAGCCGAATACAGCGGGTTGATCGCGGCGCCGGGGATACCGAAGGCAGTGTCCACACCTTCACGGCGCATCACCAGGACGGCGGCTTCGATTGCTCTCATTTTGCTCATGATTTTGGTGCCTCTTGCGTTTTGTAATTGTATACAAGTGGTGTCTGTCCAAAGTGTATTCACGGCGAGCTGTGCAGGTCAACGCATTTTATTCGTGACCGATCATGCTCGGCGGAACGCCTTTTTTCGACGTGTGGTGGGTTTGTGGGAAAATATTGTATACAAAATAGTAAATCATTGTGTTCTATTTGTATGATCGAGCATCTGATCAATCAGACCTCCATCGCTTTCCCAATAACAAAAGAAGGACGGCACCATGAGCGCTTTAACCTTGAAAACCGCCACTCAACTCGCCAGCCAGGCCCTTACTGCGGGCCGTATGATTGGCGCCGCGCCCCTGACCATCGCAGTGCTCGACAGCGGCGGCCATTTGATCACCCTGCAACGCGAAGACGGCGCCAGCCTGCTGCGCCCGCAGATCGCCATCGGCAAGGCTTGGGGCGCGATTGCGCTGGGCAAGGGTTCGCGCCTGCTGGCGCTGGACGCGCAACAACGTCCGGCGTTTATCGCTGCGCTGAACAGCCTGGGGCAGGGCAGCGTGGTGCCGGCGCCGGGTGGCGTGTTGATTCGCGGTCAGGACGGTGGGGTGCTGGGAGCGATCGGGATTAGTGGGGATACGTCGGATATTGACGAGCAGTGTGCGATCACGGCGATCGAGGGGGTGGGGTTAATGGCGGATGCGGGGGTGTCGGCTTGAACAGTGTGTGACTTTCAGGGCCTCATCGGGGGCTTGCCCCCGATGGGCACCGGCTCTGCGGTGTATCAGTCCGGCTCACAGCCCTTGAGCACCAACCGGATAATGGTCTGCGCCGCCGCTTCATAATCGGCCTCATCCAGCTTGGCTTTTCCGGTCACCGCGGAAATCTGCCAGTCGAAATCGGCATAGGTCTGCGTTGCGGCCCAGATGCTGAACATCAGGTGGTTGGGGTCGATTGCCGCGATCAATCCGCGATCCACCCAGCTCTGGATGCAGTCGATATTGTGCTTGGCCTGGGCGTTGAGCTGCTCGACCTGTTCGGCGCTCAGGTGCGGGGCGCCGTGCATGATTTCACTGGCGAACACCTTGGAGGCGAAGGGCAGGTCGCGGGAGATGCGTATTTTCGAGCGGATGTAATTGCTCAGCACCACCGCCGGCTCACCCTCGGGGTTGAACGGCGTGGACGCAGCCAGGATCGGCTCGATAATGCTTTCGAGCACCTCGCGGTAGAGGTTGTCCTTGGATTTGAAGTAGTAGTAGACGTTGGGCTTGGGCAGCCCGGCCTTGGCGGCGATGTCGCTGGTTTTGGTCGCGGCGAAGCCCTTGTCGGCAAACTCCTCGCTGGCCGCCCGCAGGATTTTTTCTTTGTTGCGCTCGCGAATGGTGCTCATAAACCAGGGTTTTCCTTGCCAGTGCAGGCGGTCGGGCATGGTAGCACCGGGTATCCGCGAGCCTCAACAATGTGTCCGCAACGCCTTGCGCCGCGCTATGCTCGCGTCATCTTTTCTCTTACGGAAGTGCGTTTCATGGCAGGAAGCAGTTTGCTGGCGTTGATCGACGATATCGCCACGGTACTCGACGATGTCGCTCTGATGACAAAGATGGCCGCGAAGAAAACCGTCGGCGTGCTCGGCGACGATCTGGCGCTCAATGCCCAGCAGGTGTCCGGTGTGCGCGCCGAGCGGGAAATCCCGGTGGTGTGGGCGGTGGCCAAGGGCTCGTTTATCAACAAATTGATCCTGGTGCCCACCGCGCTGTTGATCAGCGCCTTCGTCCCCTGGGCAGTCACCCCTTTGTTGATGCTGGGCGGTGCTTTTCTGTGTTTCGAGGGCTTCGAGAAACTGGCGCATAAATTTCTGCACAGCAAGGCCGAAGACCAGGCCGAGCACGAACAACTGACGAAGGCCGTTGCAGACCCGGCCACCGACCTGGTGGCCTTTGAAAAGGACAAGATCAAAGGCGCGGTGCGTACCGACTTCATTCTTTCGGCCGAGATCATCGCGATCACCCTGGGCGCCGTGGCCGCTGCGCCATTGATGCAGCAGGTGGTCGTGCTGTCGGGCATTGCGATTGTCATGACCATCGGCGTCTATGGGCTGGTGGCGGGCATCGTCAAGCTGGACGACCTGGGCCTTTGGCTGAGCCAGAAACCCGGCCAGATGGCCCGCAGCGTCGGTGGCGCCATCCTGCGCGCGGCGCCGTACATGATGAAGAGCCTGTCGGTGATCGGCACGGCGGCGATGTTCATGGTGGGCGGCGGCATCCTGACCCATGGCGTGCCGGTGGTGCATCACTGGATCGAGACGGTCAGCCAGAGCACGGGCGCCGTGGCGTGGTTGATGCCGACGCTGCTTAATGCGGTTGCGGGGATTATTGCCGGGGCGATTGTGCTGGCGCTGGTGTCGACCGCAAGCAAGCTGTGGCAAGTCGTGAAGGCATGAGTTCAGCGCCCACCACACGCTTGCTGCAGAGTCAGGTTATTTCAACGCTGCGTAACCCTTTACGCTGAATGCCTTGAATAGCTGCGCTTCGGAACCTGCCGAAACACTGCCGAATTGGCCAAACCCCTGCAGGTGTTGATCGTGCTGTTGCGAAGCGTCCTGCCGTTTGAGTCCTTCGCGGCCGTCGACGTAGTTAACCACTTCGGCCAGGTTATAGGCGGCATTCGCGCGTGATTCGGGGTTGGTGTTGGCGGAGCTCCAATCGCCAGTCTGTTGCTTGAGCTGGTTGAGAAAATCGCTTGAGAAAGATCCGTCTCGTTTGAGCACATCTTTCAGAATCGGGTTGTCTTTGAAAATCTCTTGCGCGCTGCGGTTATCGCCGGCTGGCCGGCCATAAGCCCCTCGTGGGGTGCCCACGTCAATGTGGGCTGCTGGCTCAGGGGCGGTTGCCGGTGCGAAGGAGGGGGTTGGCGCGAAGGTGCTGAGGGCGTTAACGGATAACGTCATAGGGAATGTCCACTGCAAAGTTCAAGGTTGGTAATAGAGCCTCGGCCGGATAGTTGTCAGGCCTGTCTGGTCGTGATACCGGACTTTGCGTGGCGAATCGGTAAGAAAGGTTCCAAACCATGTCATTTCAGCCACGGTCGGACACAAAAAAAGGCCATTCAATCGAATGGCCTTTTTGTGCGCGTCACTTACTCGGCAATCTGCAACTTGCGCGATTCGGTGTAGATGTAGCGCACCTTTTCATACTCAAACGGCGAATTCATCTGACCGTAGCGGAAGCTGGTCTGGTAGCGCTTGTCCACCGCGCGCAGGGCCCAGATTTCCGGGTGGTTGGAGCTGACTTCGGAGACGTTGAGGAAGTTGATCTGCGACTCGGCGGTGTAATCCACCAGCAAGCCAGCGGTGTCGCGCAGGTTCGACGGGCCGAAGATCGGCAGTACCACGTATGCGCCGCCAGGCACGCCATAGAAACCCAGGGTCTGGCCGAAGTCTTCGCTCTGGCGCGGCAGGCCCATGGCGGTAGCCGGGTCCCACAGGCCAGCGATGCCGACGGTGGTGTTGAGCAGCAGACGCCCGGTGGTTTCCAGGGAACGGTGGCCCTTGAGTTGCAGCAGGCTGTTCAACAGGTTGGGCACATCGCCCAAATTGTTGAAAAAGTTACTCACGCCGGTGCGCAGGAAACTGGGGGTCACGTAGGTGTAACCGTTGACCACGGGCAGGAACACCCATTGGTCGAAACGGTAGTTGAAGTGGTAGACGCGACGGTTCCAGGACTCCAGCGGGTCATACACATTGAGGGCGGTGAGCGAGGAGCGCTCGAACTCGCGCTGGTCCAGGCCGGGGTTGAATTTAAGCTTGGTCAGCGGTTGCTTGAAACCGTCATCACCCAGCTGCGTCGGCTCGTGAGCCTTGCTGTTATCGGCATTGGCCACGCCCGCGCACATCAGGGCAGCGAGCAGCAGAAGATATTTAGCCACGGAAGAACTCCAGCATGGCGTCGGCGTTGACGCGGTAATTGAGGTTGCCGCAGTGGCCGCCCAGGGGGTAGACGGTCAAGCGATCGCCGAAGGTTTTACGCAGGAAGCCCAGGTCGCCCGGGCCCAGGATCACGTCGTCGGCGTTGTGCATGACGGCGATTTTCGGGCTGGCGTGCAGGTAGTCCTTGAGCGCGTACAGGCTGACCTGGTCGACCAGTTGCAACAGGCTGCCGCCGTCGGAGCGGGCGCGCCACATTGGAATCACTTGTTCAGTGAGGTAGCAATCGAAGTCGCATTGCAGCGCGCGCTTGAGGAACGGCGTCAGGCTGGTGCCTTCGGTGATCGGGTATTTCGGCGGGATGATCAGGCCGCGACGGTTGATCAGGTCCGAAGTGAAGGCGATATCGGCCGCCGAGAAGCGGAACGAGGTGCCGATCAGCATGGCCATCTGTTCGTTGGTCAGGTGCTGCTTGGACTGCTGGAAGTCGTAGAGCAGGGCGTCATTGAGGTCGATGTAGCCCTTTTGCTGGAAGTAGCGGGTCAACTTGTTCAACACCAGTTCATAGAAGGTGGTGGTGTTGTTGATGCCCTTGACCTCGGTCTGGACCAATTTGTCGAGGTTGGTGATCGAGGTGTAGAGGTTCACCGGCGGGTTGAGCAGCAGCACTTTCTTGAAATTGAAGCTGCGACGGGTCTCGTCCAGTTTGCTCACGAACGCCGCATCCAGAGCGCCGAGGCTGTAGCCGGTGAGGTAGAAGTCGGTGACCGGCAACGAGGCGTTCTGGGCGCGTACGGCTTGCATTACGCGGTACATGTCCTCGGCGTCTTCCTGGCTGATGCCGGGGGTGGCGAAGCGCGATGCCGAGGCGATGAAGTCGAAGCTGGTGGGCGACGACAGTTGCACCACATGGTAGCCGGCCTGGTAGTACAGCTTTTTCAGGTACTCGTTGAGGCTGCTGTCATAGCGCGCGCCGGTGCCGGCGATCAGGAAGATCAACGGCGCGGCGCGGTCTTGCTTGGCGATACGGTAGGTGAGTTTCTTCACCGCCCAGAAATTGTCCGGCAGGCTGAACTCGCGCTCCGGGCGCATATTCAGGGTGTAGTCGGACTGGTTGATTTCGTCGTCGGTCGGCAGCTTAGGCCGAAGATCTGGCGGGGTCGTGGCGATGGTCGCTTCGAACGGGTTGGTCAAAGGGTAGCCATAGCTGGCTTGGTCGATATCGACGGCCAGTGCTGACGCACTCAAAAAAAGGCTGCCCAGTAAGGCAGCACAGCGCAAGGAACGGAGCATGACTTAATCCCTAAGAGGAAACGTGCTGAATGAAGTTCGCAGGCTATGACCACCGCCGTACCACCGAAGTGCCAGCACTCGGTGCGAAAAGTCGTAAAAAACCGTCGGATTCGGGGTAATAGTAGCCAGACGATACACTTTGCCAGCCCCTGCTGAACACTAATTGTGTGTATGCACCTTGCTAACGGCCGTTGGCGCATTAAGCTGAGCGCCGTTTTTGCCTTTCGGAGTGCTCCATGTCCCGTCGTTTGCCATTGATTCTGCTGCTTATTGCCTTGCCACTTTGGCTGGCTGCCAGCTATGCCGCGCGTTATGGCTTTATGGAGGACGGCCGGTGGGTCGGCATTTGCGTCGACGAGGCCAGTCGCTGGGAATGCCAGCTGCGCTCGAACCTGGGTTTGATGATCCATTTCAAAGTGCTGGGCTGGGCGGCGCTGGTGACCTCGGTGCTCGCATTTTTTGTAGCGGGTCGCACTGGGTGGGGCCTCGCGGTAGCGGGGCTGGTGTTCGGGCTGCCGGCGCTGGCGTTGTACAACACAACCTTTGCGGTGTTTGCGGTGGTGATTGCGGGGTTGCGGTTGGTCAGACAGCCTCGGGGCGTTTGATCGGGTCAATCGGGGGCAAGCCCTCTCCCACATTCGCCGGTATTCACAATTGGAAATGTGTAAACCCAATCAAGTGTGGGAGGGGGCTTGCCCCCGATGGCAGTATTAAGCCCTGCGCACCCGCAAGCACCGCCACAACGCGACCACCATCAACCCGCTGACCACTGCCCAACCCCACGCCTGTTGGTTCAGCAAGCCTTCACGGAATAGCTGCGGCGCAATGCCGGCGCCGATGATGAAGGTCAGCAGCGCAATCTCCCGACGTGGGCCGGTTACCGGGCGTGCCAGGTACACCAGCGCCGGCAATACCAGTGCGGCGCTGGGGAAACTGCGATAGCGCGGATCGAACACCAGCGCCAGCATCATGACCGCGCCCGCGAAGCCGGCGAATGCCACCAGCCAGCCCGCGCGTTGTTCCAACCAATTGAACATGCGCCCGCGCCACCCTTCGCGAGCGCTCAGGGCCAGCGCGGCATGGGCCAACACCAGCAGGTTCAGTGCCAGCAGCAGCCCAGCCCACACCCACTCATCGTTGAAGCGCGCAGTCAGGCGGGTCAGCTCGGCCCAGGTGCCGATCGAGCATGCCGCGATAGCGCCCAGTAAAGGCAGGGCCAGCGCGGCACGGGGGCTGCGAACGCGACCGCCGAGCACCAACGTGCCCAGCAGGATCACGCCGCCGACGCCCAGCCACAACGGCCAGTACGGCACATTGCTCACTAGGCCGGCGAGGATGCCTTTGTCCTGACGATCGGCATCAAACAGGCCCCAATAACCACCCACAGCGCCTTCGCTGGCGCGCTTCCACGGCTGGTCAAAGGCTTCAATCAGGTTGTAGTGCCAGCCATTGGCCTCGGCCATGGCGACGAAGCCGCGCATGAACTTGGCTTCGTTGACCCGGCTCGGCAACGCCGTCTCGCGCTGGCGGCCTTCGCTGGGCCAGCCGGTTTCGCCGATCAGCACGTCTTTGGGCGCGAACTTGTTGCCGAAGGTCTGTCGTACATCGCCCACATGTTTGAGCGCCTGGTCGATGCCGGACGGATCGTCTTCCCAGTAGGGCAGCAGGTGAATGGTCAGAAAATCCACCGCTGGGGCGATTTCCGGGTGTTGCAGCCAGAATTCCCAGACGTCGGCGTAGGTGACCGGTTGCTGGATCTGGCTTTTGACTTTCTGGATCAGCTTCACCAGTTGCCCGGCGGTGACTTCCTTGCGCAGCAGCGCCTCGTTGCCGACGATCACAGCGCTGACCACATCCGGGTTGGCGTTGGCCGCGGCGATCAACAGATCGACTTCCTTTTCGGTGGCTACCGGGTCGGCGCTGACCCACGCGCCGATCATCAGCTTCAAACCGTGCTTGCGCGCCAGGGCCGGCAAGCCTTCCAGGCCGGTCATGGAGTAGGTGCGGATGCATTCGAAGCGGGTAGCCAGCAAGGCCAGGTCGGCGTCCATGCGCGCCGGGCGCAGCGTGAACGGCTGGTCGAAGGGGGATTGGTCTTTGTCGAAAGGCGTGTAGGACGCACATTGCAGCTTGTGGCTGGCGCTGGCGACGTCCGGCAGCACCACCGGTCGGCCGAGGCCGTACCAGTAGCCGACAAGGGCCAGCAGGCCAAGGATCAGGGCGAATACATAGGGCAGGGCAGGGAAGCGGGCAGTCGCGGTCATGGTCGGCTTATCTGGAAAGCAAAGGCGCGCATCTTACCCGCAATTGTGTGGCTCAAGGGTGGTTGCACGATTTTGACATGCAAAGTTCGGGCGGGTTTTTGAACGCTCGTTCAGCTAAGCGCCCTGCTGGCTATGTGATGTCGTTTCCTGCTTGTAAGAGGTCGCTGACAGAGCAGGTCGAAGGCCGGCGCAGGCCGATGATCCAAGGGTCAGCACTCCACTGATGTCGCAGCCGCTGGATCGATGCGCGTGAAAGGGGCGCGGTGCACTACACAACAACAGGTTGACGTCGCTCGGCATCCGCCGAGCGCAGCACTTTCGGGGAAGTACGATGAAGATGCGACGACTCTTGGGCGCAGCTGCCACTTTGGTAGTTGCGATGAGCTCTACACTGGCCAGCGCCGACAGCAAAACCCTGAGCATCGGTTACGTGGACGGTTGGTCCGACAGCGTAGCCACCACCCATGTGGCGGCCGAGGTGATCAAGGAAAAGCTCGGGTATGACGTGAAACTGCAGGCGGTTGCCACCGGGATCATGTGGCAGGGCGTAGCAACCGGCAAGCTCGATGCCATGCTCTCGGCGTGGTTGCCCGTGACTCACGGTGAATACTGGGCCAAGAACAAAGACAAGGTTGTCGACTACGGTCCTAACTTCAAGGATGCCAAGATTGGCTTGATCGTGCCGGAGTACGTCAAGGCCAAGTCCATCGAAGACCTCAAGACTGACACCACCTTCAAGAACAAAATCGTCGGTATCGACGCCGGTTCGGGCGTAATGCTCAAGACCGACGAAGCCATCAAGCAGTACGGCCTCGATTACAAGCTGCAAGCCAGCTCGGGTGCGGCGATGATTGCCGAGCTGACCCGTGCCGAAGACAAACAGGAATCCATCGCCGTCACCGGTTGGGTGCCGCACTGGATGTTCGCCAAGTGGAAACTGCGCTTCCTCGAAGATCCAAAAGGCGTTTATGGCGCTGCTGAGACCGTCAACAGCATCGGCAGCAAAGGCCTGGAAGCCAAGGCGCCGGAAGTTGCGGCCTTCCTGAAAAAATTCCAGTGGGCCTCCAAGGACGAAATCGGCGAAGTCATGCTCGCTATCCAAGAGGGCGCCAAGCCTGACGCCGCAGCCAAGGATTGGGTTGCCAAACACCCTGAGCGCGTAGCCGAGTGGACCGGTAAATAACCCCCGAGATCCTGTTACAACCCCTGTGGGAGGGGGCTTGCCCCCGATAGCGGAGTGAAGTGCGCCCCAAAAGTTGGACAGTAATTGTCTAGGCTACAGCGGAACGGGCTCTGTACTCTACAGGGCTCAGT
>NZ_JBHGZU010000196.1:0-230 GCF_042610415.1 Pseudomonas sp. MD330_10 | reverse complement strand
CCAGGATGGCCAGGCTGCCCTGCCCAACACCCAGGGCCACGCGCCCACCGATGTCGCCGGTGAAGGTGCGGTTCGGGTACGGACCTTCGCTGCGGTCCAGGAAAATCGCATCGAAGCCGCTGCGCGCCAGCAAAAACAGAGAATCGCCCAAGGAGGCGCTCAGGCGCAACAGACTCGGTCGCAACAGGTCGCGCAGGTTGCCGGTCTTGCCCGCATTGGCCGCCAGGGCG
>NZ_JBHGZU010000195.1:0-230 GCF_042610415.1 Pseudomonas sp. MD330_10 | reverse complement strand
GGGCCTATCGTCCCGTATGCCCGCCCCCAAGGGCATCCGATGATAACACTGGCCAAACTTCCCGTCACTATCGTTACCGGCTTCCTCGGCTCGGGCAAAACCACGTTGCTGCGCCTTATGCTCGACAACGCTCAGGGCCGTCGCATTGCGGTGATCGTCTACGAGTTCGGTGAGTTGGGCATCGACGGCGAGATCCTCTAACAGTGCTCCATCGGCTGCACCGAGGAAGA
>NZ_JBHGZU010000194.1:0-231 GCF_042610415.1 Pseudomonas sp. MD330_10 | reverse complement strand
TGAACGATAGGGAGCGAAGTCGCTTGGTTTCATTCCCTGCATCACGGTCAACCCGCCAATGTTCTTGACCGCGGCAACCGCCGAACAGTCGAACGAACCGTCACCACTGGACATGGCTACGCTGACCGAAGTCACCGTACCGTCCGGCAACATGCCGATCTGCAGAACTACTGTCATGCCTTTGCGTGCCGAAGGTGGACGTCTCCAGCCTTCCGCCGCCCGCGCCCGAAT
>NZ_JBHGZU010000193.1:0-231 GCF_042610415.1 Pseudomonas sp. MD330_10 | reverse complement strand
CTGGCCGCTGCCTGCCGGCGAATTTGCCCTGGCGGTGGAGCACCACAAACCCCGCGCCGTGCTTCTGTATTCGAGCAAATCCTTGCAACTGCCAGCCTTCGCCAAACTACTGGGCGGTGTTGATTTCCCGACACAGCTGGTCGGCCCCACGGTGAGTATTCATCAGGCCGAGCTGGCGTAATTGAGCCATTACCTTGCGGATCTGTCCCTCGCCGAAGACCCGTTGTCGAC
>NZ_JBHGZU010000192.1:0-231 GCF_042610415.1 Pseudomonas sp. MD330_10 | reverse complement strand
CTTCGGGCGCGACTCCGGCCTGGAGATTATCCCGGCGCCGCGCTTGTTGCCTCGGATCATCAAGGTACCGGAAGAGGTGGGGGGCGCTGGAGACAACTATGTATTCCTGTCGTCGATGATCCACGCCCTCGCCGACGACCTGTTCCAAGGCATGAAGGTCAAGGGCTGCTACCAGTTCCGCCTTACCCGTATCGCCGACCTGGCGCTGGACTCCGAAGTCGTCGAAGACTT
>NZ_JBHGZU010000191.1:0-231 GCF_042610415.1 Pseudomonas sp. MD330_10 | reverse complement strand
AGGTGCTGCTGTTCACTCCAGCGCGGGGCGTCGAGTCATTTGATACATTGGCGCTGCTGGACAGACGCCTCCACCAGCAGTACGAACACCCCGCCAGCACCGAGGAATTCAGGGCGCTGCTGCCAGTGAGCTACCAAGCGCTGTGTAGCAGCGGAATCTGGCCGCTAACGCTGTCGCCCATCAGCGATAATCCGCTGTACGAGCACGTAAACGAAGTGATGATCGACCGGC
>NZ_JBHGZU010000190.1:0-231 GCF_042610415.1 Pseudomonas sp. MD330_10 | reverse complement strand
GCTGGATATGGTGAGCAGCCGTCCCAGCGTGCAGGACAGCCATGCGGTGCATGTGCTGTACGGCAGCGAAAATCCCCGCCAGATCATCTTCGCCAGCACCGGCAAGATCGACGACGACGGCCAGTTTATCTATGGCCTGAGCGGCGTGGTGCGCGACTCCGTCACCCAGGTCGATCACATCGACAACAAGCGCTAAAACATCGCACCCAGCCTGACCTGGAACATCGACCC
>NZ_JBHGZU010000189.1:0-231 GCF_042610415.1 Pseudomonas sp. MD330_10 | reverse complement strand
CTAAAACCCATATAGATATGGGAAAAATAATTGGCGATGGCTATAAAAGGCAAGGCCAGGAATACCAGAAAACAAAAAAAGCCAAAGTCATCTTAAACAATAATGGACAACCCATAACAGCCTAAACGGACCTAGAATGAAATTGAAACCAAGCTTACCGATAATCCAGGGATTGCTCTTCACTTATAGATTCGAAAACATTAGAGATGAAGAACGAGAACTGAGAATTAA
>NZ_JBHGZU010000188.1:0-232 GCF_042610415.1 Pseudomonas sp. MD330_10 | reverse complement strand
GGCCTTTTGCGTCAGGAGAAGATATGTGTCCCAAGCCAAACGTTTTGAAAAATACATCAATGGACAGTGGGAGGCCGCTGCGGACTATTGCACCAAAATCAACCCGTCGGAGTTTTCCGATGTCATCGGCGAATACGCCAAGGCTGATGTTGCTCAAGTCAACGCCGCCTTCGACGCCGCACGCGCCGCGTTCCCGGCCTGGACCACCTCTGGCCTTCAGGCCCGTCACGAT